>SCUG01000522.1 GCA_004297645.1 Saprospiraceae bacterium
ATCTCCAATGCCATCGATGCTACCACCAAAGTCAAGGCACTCGCTTTAAAAGGTGACTTGACTGGTGAGTTGGGCGACCTCACTATTGAGGTACTTTTAGATAAAAAAGCAAAAACCTTGACAATTCGCGACAAAGGCCTTGGTATGAGCGAGGAGGAGGTGAAAAAGTACCTGAATCAGATCGCTATTTCGAGTGCCCAAGACTTTTTGGACAAGTATCAAGATGAGCACAATATCATTGGGAAATTCGGACTGGGGTTCTACTCTGCTTTTATGGTGGCCGACAAGGTGGAGACCGTGACAAAATCTTGGCTGGAAGGCGAGGCTGCTGTGACTTGGGTTTGCGAGGGTAACCCCGAGTATGTGATTAAAACAAACAAGAAAAAGACGCGCGGAACCGACATCGTGCTGCACATTAGCAAGGAGAGCGAGGAGTTTCTGGAAGACCACCGCATTGAAGAGTTGTTGAAAAAGTACTGTAAGTTTCTGCCAGTGCCCATCAAGTTTGGCACTACGAAAAAAACCATTGAGGAGGGCGAGGGCGATAAAAAGAAATCCAAAACCATTGAAGTTGACAATATCATCAACAACCCGGAGCCTGCCTGGAAAAAACAACCCAATGAGCTTAAAGATGATGACTACAAGGATTTTTACTATGAACTTTATCCCTCCAGTTTTCAGCAACCCCTCTTTTGGATACACCTTAATATAGATTATCCGTTCAACCTCGCCGGCATTTTATATTTCCCGCAATTGAGCAATTCGCTCGAAGTGCAGAAGAATAAGATTCAACTTTACAGCAATCAGGTTTATGTGACGGATGATGTCAAGGAAATTGTGCCCGAATTTTTGACACTGCTGCATGGAGTCATAGACTCGCCCGATATTCCTCTGAATGTGAGCCGCAGTTACCTTCAAAGCGATAGCAATGTGCGCAAAATTACCGGCTACATCACGAAAAAAGTGGCGGAAAAACTCCACGACCTTTTCAAAAACCAGCGGGAGAATTTTCAATCGAAATGGAAAGACCTCGGCGTTTTTGTCAAATACGGCATGCTCTCCGACGAAAAATTTCACGAGCGGGCTATGGATTTTGCCTTGCTCAAAAATGTGTCAGGAGAGTATTTTACCATCGAAGACTATAGGAATAAGGTAAAAGAATTACAAACCGATAAGCATAAGCGGGTGGTGTTGCTGTACACCCACGACCCGGTCGAACATCACAGCCTCATTGGGGCAGTGAAGGACCGTGGCTACGATGTGATAGAGATGGACACCATGATAGATAGCCATTTCATGCAACACCTGGAACACAAGCTCAAGGATGTAACTTTTGTAAGGATAGATTCCGATACCCTCGACAACTTAGTGCAGAAAGATGAAAAGAAGGAGAGTGTGTTGAATGAAAAGGAACAGAACTCCGTTAAAGCCATTTTCGAGGGGTTCACCAAGGGTAAATCGGAGGCGACTATTTCTCTCACGCCGCTTTCCCCGGACGACCAACCTGTGCAAATCACTAAACCAGAGTTCTTGCGGCGCATGAAAGAAATGCAGGCTCTGGGCGGTGGCATGGGTATAAGCGGCCTCGGCGATATGTATAATGTGGTGGTAAATACCAACCATCCTTTCATCGCTGCTAAGCTGCTCCAATTGCCCGAAGGTGAGGAGCAAAATGCCTTTGCGAAGCACCTTCTCAACCTCGCCCTTCTCAACCATGGTATGCTCAAAGGAGCTGAACTAACTGCCTTCGTGAAGAAAAGTCTCGACTTTTTGAAATAGGCACAATGCAAATTCTGGGTTATTTAAAAAGGGCGCCGGGATGAACTTCCGGCGCCCAGATCGGAAGAGC
>SCUG01000523.1 GCA_004297645.1 Saprospiraceae bacterium
TGGCCGAGCACAACCCCCTTTATCACGAAATGCCCGTCCTTGATTACCTCAATTTTAGCGCCTCCATTCAGGGCATTGGCAAAGCTGCCATCCCCGGCAGGGTACGCCAAATGGTACGCCTTTGCGGGCTTGACGTGGAAAAACACAAAAAAATCGGCGAATTGTCTAAAGGGTTCCGGCAGCGAGTGGGGCTGGCGCAAGCCATGATTCACGACCCCGAAATCCTCATACTCGACGAGCCAACCACCGGCCTCGACCCGAACCAAATTGTGGAAATCCGGGACCTCATCAAAAACATCGGGAAGGAAAAAACTGTCATCCTCAGCACACATATTCTACCAGAAGTGGAGGCCACCTGCGACCGCATCCTCATCATCAACAAAGGTAAAATTGTGGCCGACGGAACTGCCACCAGTTTGCGCAAGCAAGCCCAAGGACAACAGGTGCTACACGTGCGTATCGAGGATGGTGAACTCAACGCCATCTATGAAAAACTGAGCAGCCTGCCCACGGTGAGCATAGTGGACATCCTCGATAACGAGGCCCAGCGCTTTGAAATTCAGAGCACCCCCGAAACGACGTCCAACCGCGATGTTTTCAAGCTCTGCGTAAAAAACAAATGGGCGCTCACCGAAATGATTCCTCTCGAAACGCGGCTCGAAGATATTTTCAGAGACCTCACCATACAATAAGCGCAAACAATTTCTAACAACTAAAGACATGAATCCAACTTGGGTCATCGCAAAAAGAGAGCTGAATTCGTATTTCGACACCTTGATAGCTTACATCATCATCGTGGCATTTCTGGGGTTCAGCGGGTTTTTCACCTGGCTTTTCGGGGCCGATGTTTTCTTTCGCAAACAAGCCAGCCTGGACGTATTCTTCGGCGTGGCAAAATGGACGCTGTTCTTTTTCATCCCCGCCCTCACTATGCGGCAATTCGCCGAAGAAAAACGCACCGGCACCATCGAACTGCTTTTGACCAAAAACGTGACCAACCGGCAGGTAACCGCCGGGAAATTCCTATCCTGTTTTTTAATGGTGTGCATTGCCCTGGCTTTTACCCTGCCCTACTATTTAAGTGTAGCCAGCATCGGCAACATTGACCACGGTGCCACACTTTGCGGATACCTCGGTCTTCTGCTCATGAGCGGAGCGTACATCAGCATCGGCCTGTTTGCCAGCAGCATCACCAACAACCAAATCGTAGCGTTCCTGCTGGCGCTTTTCATCGGCGTCTTTTTTCACTTTTTATTCGACATCATCGCCTCGGGCCTCACTGGCTGGATGGGCGAGTTTTTCAATATGCTCAGCATTTCCAGCCATTTCGATTCCATCTCACGGGGCTTGATTGACACCAAAGACCTGATATACTTTGCTTCCATCATCGCCCTGGGGCTGTTTTTAGCGGAGTGGAATGTTTCAAAAACAAAATAACTCCAAATGATTATCATGTTGAGAACGAAGTTTTCATTCCATCTCTACCAGCCTTTGCGCACTTCGCAGCTTTTTGGTCAACCACTAAGTCACCAAGTACACCAAGTTCTTTTGAATCTTGGCTCCATTCTCACTGTATTAGATTTCATATTCAAGCCATGAAAAAGATAACAGTAGTAAGCATCCTTCTCGTCAGCGGCATTTTGCTGCTGGTGAATGTCATTTCCCAAAAGTTCTTTGTGAGGCTCGATTTCACCGAGGGCCAGCAATACACGCTGAGCAAAGCCACACGGGATATTTTGAAAAACTTAGACAACCCCGTGACAGTGACGGCCTATTTCTCGGAAGACCTGCCACCGGAAATGACCAAAATCAGAAAGGATTTCCAGGAAATGCTCGTCGAATACGGCAACGCCTCCAAAGGGATGGTGGATTACGAATTCATTGACCCCAACGTACATAAAGACAAAGAAGAGGAAGCCGTGCAAAGCGGCATCCGCCCGGTGGTCATCAGCGTGCGGGAAAAGGACCAGAGCAAACAACAGCGGGTTTTTCTCGGTGCTATACTAAAAATGAATGAACAAACCGATGTGATTCCAATGGTGGTTTCCGACGAGGGCATGGAGTACTCGCTTTCCACGAGTATCAAAAAAATGTCGGTCGTGAATAAGCCTTCCGTGGGCGTAGTCCAGGGATACGGTGCCCCCACGCTGCAAGACCTCGGCGAAGTTTATCAGTCGCTTTCCATTCTATACACTGTGATGCCCGTGAATTTGGACGACAATGCCCTCGACCTCCAGCAATTCAAGGCCATTGCCATCGTGGCACCAAGCGACACCATTCCCCCCGCCAGCTTAGCCAAACTCAACGGCTACCTCGCCAATGGCGGAAAACTCTTTATCGGCATAAACCGGGTGAACGGCGACCTCCAAAGCCAAAGTGGTACAGTAGTGAATACCGGCCTCGAAATGTGGTTGGCCAGTAAAGGCATCATGGTGGATTCCTCATTTGTCCTCGACGCCCAGAGCGGCGCAGTGACCGTGCAGCAGCAACAGGGCTTTTTTATGATGAACACCCAAATACCCTTCCCGTATCTGCCGCTGGTGAAACAATTCTCCGGCCACGCCATTACCAAAGGACTGGAGCAAGTGATACTACCTTTTGCCAGCCCCGTTAGTTTCACGGGAACGGAGGGCACCTTCACACCCATCCTCACTTCCTCATCGAAAGCAGCTCTCTCCCCCGCCCCAACGACATTCGATGTTATCAATAAAAAATACACCTCCGCCGATTTTCAAATGTCCAACATTACCCTTGGCGGCATCCTCGATGGCCTCCCCGGCGGGGGCAAATTGGTCGTCTTCGGCGACGGAGATTTCCCCGTCTCAGGCGAGCGTGGCAGCCAAAACAAAGACAACATCAACCTCATGGTGAACGCCATTGACTGGCTCTCCGACGACACAGGCCTCATCGCCCTACGCACCAAAGGCATCGCCACCCGCCCCATAAAAGAGGAGTACCTCGGCGACGACAACGCCGGGAAAAGGAATTTTATGAAATACCTCAACTTCGGCCTCCCCATTCTGCTGGTTATTTTATACGGCATCTTCCGCTCTCAGACACAACGCAACCTGCGGTTGAAAAGAATGCAGGAACGCTACCTTTAGGAGCTTGTTGGAGATTGTCAGAAAATACCACGCAAGTTTCTCTCTCAAAAACAACGCAACTTGCACATGATATGCAGAAGCGTTACTTTTAGGAGTGCTAATAAAAACGTTATTTCGAAAGAATAATGCTAATGGGCCAAATGGGCTAAGAAACCTTTCCAAGTGACCGGGTGACTCAAAGTCACCCGGTCACTATTAACCGCTTTGACCCACTACCAGAAAAATTATCGCATAAAATGACAGCAAAAATCCTTCAACCTATCTTCATTGTTGCCGCCCTACTGCTCTGCGCCCCTGCCGGACTGCAAGCCCAAAAGCTGCCCGCTACCCTTAAAGTAGCGAAAACCAACCGGCCAACAGTTCTCCTGATTTCCACCGGCGAACTGAGTAGATTTCACAGGAATTTTCGCGATAGCCGTACCTTCCGAAAAATGAAATTAGTGAAAACAGAGCTGGCTTATTACCTCATCGCCGCTGACGCCAATGGGCCGGAGATTTTTGCATTCGAGCTAAAACAAAAGGGCAAGCGCCTCTGCCTCGACAGGTACCTGCCCGTCCAATCCTGCAACACCGGCGAGCTTGCTTTGGATACCTTCCTCGAATCAGACGGCAAGATAGACGGCTGCCGTCTTGGGATTCACCGCATCGAGCAGATTCAAAAAAACGGCTCTAAATGAAAACCTGTGGGTAAATGCCATTAAACATCTATCATCTTGCAGGGCTTTCCCATAAAAATCTATCGTGACCTCGGAGAGGTCAAATCTTGGTAGAAATAAGGTGATAAG
>SCUG01000524.1 GCA_004297645.1 Saprospiraceae bacterium
GGATGTGAGTTTAGAAACGTGTTCGAAATAAGATGTTCTTTTTGAGGCTGTCTCCGGGGCCTCAAAAAAAAACACACATCTTATTTTGCGCACGTTCCTAAGTCTATTCACTTTTTTGTCCGCCAATATTCATCATGCTATTTCGATGATAATAATCAACCCGTAAATGGGCGCCGTGCGTATCTTCGCTCCTAATAGCATGAAAGAAATCCAGTCCATATTATTAGCCGCACTGATTCTCATCGCCTCGATGAGCAACGGGGTTACTTTTCTGGTATTTAAAATTGAACAGAGCGACATTATCGAGAAGTGGTGCGTCAACAAGGATAAGCCTCAATTGCACTGCGACGGGAAGTGCTATTTGAAAAAACAATTTGCAGCAGAGCACGACAACACACAATCTAAAGCTCCAGTTCCAGTAGATGACCAGCTCAAGATAACCTGGTTCTTCCAGCCAGCTTTGTTTTCAATAGGCTGCCAGTTTATTTCTCTGAATCACAACCAATACTTCTATGCTGGGCTGAATTCCCAGTCTTTCATCCATTCTCTGTTTCGCCCCCCCGAACACCCGGCCGCTTAGCGACGAAACCACTTTTTTCACAAAAAAAATTTTATCATGGCAAGACTAATAATAGTCCTGATGCTTGCTATGTTGCCGATGTTGCCATCTTGGGGGCAGTCGTGTTGTAGCGCGGGCAGCATCTCGTCGTGTAATGCGAGTGCAGGGCTGCTCACCGGGTACCGAAATAATTCGGCCGGGGTGCGCTGGATGTACGTGCCCTTTTATGCAAAGGCAACAGATGAGCCGGCTTATACGGATAATTTCTACCTGGCAGAGTTGTTCGCCCGGTACCAAATATCTGATAGAATCAAGGTTTCTGCACAACTGCCTTACCGGTGGAACGTTCGCAACACCGAGGGCGGCCTGGAAACAAGAAGCGGTCTGGCAGACGCCCGTATCATGGGCAGCTACGCTTTGCTGAACAATAAGATGTTGAGCGAAACTGCCAAGCTGTATTGGGAAATGGGCATGGGAATAAAGCTACCCACCGGCCAATACGACGAGGGTATTTTGTACCGCGACTTGCCAGGCAATTTCAATATCGGCACGGGCAATATGGGCTACCTGCTTCGATCCGATTTCGTGTTTTCCAGAAACAAGGTTGGTATGGGCCTCAGCACGGCCTATCAACTGAATGGGCCAAGCCGCGACGATTACCAGTACGGCGATCAGTTTTCCGCCTCCCTCACTTTTTTCGGTGAAAAATCTTTGGGCATGCATTCAAAACTGATTCCTGTAACCGGCTTGACTTATGAGCAGTTTGGTAAAAATAAATTCAAGAGCGGCAACATTGCCGAAGGCTCTGGAGGAAAAGGGTTGTTCCTGATGGGCAGCCTGTTTTACCGAATTTCTGAATGGCAAGCCGGCGGCTCGTTCTCCATGCCGGTAGCACAAAGTTATTCTCAAAACGGCATTGAGGCGAGAAATCGCCTGATGCTCGAATTAACCTATTTTTTCTAATCGAACTAATCATTTGACATCATGAATAAGATTCTTCTTTTAACCTTATTTTTTGGCCTCTTTTTGGTCAATTCCTGCAAAAATGACCCGGCTACTCCAGGTCCCGACTACCATGTTCACTTCGTCTCTCCCGATGCTGGCGTAAAGCACATTGGTGAAACCATCAACATCAAAGTGGATTTTGAGGATCACAACGGAGGTACGGTGCATCACATCAACGTAAAGATTTACAGCCAGCTCGATCCCAACAACGTGATTTTCGACATGCCCACAGAACCGCACGTCCATGAAACGAGTGGGTTTTATGAGTTCAACGAGAATTTCACACTGGACGGAGCTATTATCCCACCGCACACAGACTGGGTTTTAAAGGCATCCGTTTGGGGCCATGACGATGGTGTCGCCGAGGTGAGCGACAGCCTCTCGTTCCATGTCATTCCGCAGTAAAATGAGGAAGACACAATAGCAGAAAGGCTGCCCGGAGCAAGTCTCCGGGCAGCCTGTTTTTATTTTTGAGAGTGTGATAAAACTACTTTCGGTGAGCCATTTCACCAAACGGGGAGGTGGCACCTTACGGCACCATGACGAAGCCATTCTCCACCATGCCGGCAAAGTCGTCGAAATCTACCCAAAGGTAGCCGTTGCTGGCCCACTCCGGGCCCCATGAGCCGAGAATTTCAAAGGCTTCCAACTCGAGGTTGTAGCCGACGACGAGGAAGGGTATGACCCTTTCTCCTGGTGTTCCGATGGAGGTCCAAAAGCGGGTGCCTTTGATGTCTTCAAACCCTTCGGGAACGTTCATTTCCACAATGACGGGGTTGCCGCGCAGGAGGGCTTTTTGCGTCTCGAACACCTTCTGGCCGTTGCGGCTTTCTTTGCGGAAAATTTGCAGGTAATTTTCGATTTTGTATTTCTCGGTAGCTCCTGCGCTTCTGGGGATTTGAGGCGCATCATACGGCATGATGTCAGCGCTCACGGTGCCATCCGTTACGAGAAAGCGGAGGGCGTTTTTAACATCGAAATTTCCGCTTTGCTCAAGGCTGAGACGCACGAAGTCGGGGCTGAGGTTTACCTTATAATTCGTCTCGAAGTTGGTGTAAAACTCCATACAAGAGGCTAAAGTGTAGCTGGCCGAATACCACTGGGTGTGGGGTTTGCGCGGAGGCATGAGATAGGGTTTCACACTTTGCTCGGTAAGCATGTCTTTGGCGTGGCTGCCCAATCCCGGCATCACCACCATCATCTGGTCAATGAGTTCGGGGGCAGAGATGCCAATGGCCATGCCTTTCACCACGAAATCGGGTGGCAGTGTGTCATTTTGGGCAAATATGGAAAACGAAAAAGAGGAAAGGACGAGCAACAACAGTGGGAGCCGGGTCTGCATATTCTTTGTTTTTGGAAAATTCAATATCCTAACGCCAATGGTAGCTTTTTTCGTTTGCGGGGTCTGTTAATGTTGGAACTTAGGAGTTTGGCAGCTTACTTCATTGCCAGGGTAAACCGTCGTAGCCAGAACTTCACAACTTCCAAACCTCCTAAATTCATTTGCAAATCAGCGGAATGATTTGATGAACGAGGTTGATGAACGCCGTGGTGCGCACCTTTTGAAAATCGGCGCAAGCCTCGTCTTTCCGGTCCATGTTGAGGTAAGCCTGACCACGCAGGTACAGGAAGTTGGCGTTGTCTGGAAACAGTTCAATGGCCCCGCTCAATTTCAGGATGCCTTCCTCTTGTTTTCCCTCGTTAAACAATGCGCTGCCCTCGCTGGCCAGCGCATTGGCCTTGTTATAACTATCTATTTGCTGCTGACATTGAGCGCCCTGCGGCGTAAAGCGGACGCTGATGTTGTACGACGAAGGTACGGTCTTGCCTTTGCGCACAGCCGGATTCCATTGGCGGTAGGTGGCACTTGCCGCCTTGATGGCCTCCCATTGGAACTCCCAGCCGAGGTTCCAGTAATCCGCCAAATCAATGACTTTCACGTAGCCCTGCCTATCCACGCGGAGGGTCATGTCCATCGCCCCCACCCGGCAGGAATCCTTGTAGTCCACCGGGTAGTGGAGGTTATTAGCCAGGGTAGTGATGAGGGCCTCTTCACCGCCTTGAAATGTGAGCGAGTCATCAAATACCACGTACACGGTATCGTATCCGATGATGACAAAATCCGGGGGGTCTTGCAGTTTGAATTTTATGGGAACGTTGACTTGGGCACGCACGGTTATGCCACCGTTTTTGCCAGGCGCCCATGCGAGGTTGGCATCTTTGAGGGCCTGGTTCATTCCGCTGGCCACTCGCAGAGCTTCTCCGCCGCAGCCGCCGCCGATGTCTTTCACCACCACGGGATTGGAGATGTAGCCGTCTTTTTCCACCACGAAACTAAGCACCACAGTGCCTTCGATGTTTTCTTTACGGGCCTGCTCCGGGTAGGCGATATTGCGATTGAAAAACATCAGGAGGGCCGTTTGGGCGCATTGGTTTTTGGCTGCCACGGTGGTGTCCAATTCTTCGCAGCCAGGGAACCGGGGCATCACTTCAGTCGCT
>SCUG01000525.1 GCA_004297645.1 Saprospiraceae bacterium
AATTTTTTAGCGATGACTTATGATACAGCCTCAAGGGTGTGTTTTTTCGGCGGCGAAGCCGCCGAAAAAACACACATCTTATTTTGCGCACGTTCTAAGCTGCATTGCAGATGATAAAATCCTGACACCATGATTAAAAGTTTGCTGAAACTGATTGCCATTTTGATAGTTGGCATTTTGATTTACAATTATTTTCTGGGCAGCCCTTCAGAAAAGGAAGGTGCACAGAAAATTTTCAAAGAGTTTAAAGATGCGGGCGTAGCAGTGAAAGGCCTTTTGCAGTCCGAAAAAGCAAAGTTCGATGCCGGCAAATACGACAAGGCTGTTAATAAAATAGGCGATTTGCTGCAAGGACTTAAACGCAATGCCCAAGAATATGACGGCCAATATCTTCAGCGCATAGATGACCTGGAAAAAAGAAGAGTAGAGCTGTCACAGCAACTCTCGGAGTATCAGCAGGAGAACCGAAGCATCAATAATAGCAGGGAAGAATTTATTCCAAAAGGCAGTCAGGATTCCTCCAAACTGAAACAGGATTTACAACGTCTCGTTGATGAGACGGGCGAACTCGTCAGGGATATGGAGTCGAGCAATTAGGTTCCGAATTTTATATTTTTGCTGCGCACTTATTTCATTTCCATTTGACCGGCGTTCACCAAAATCACGATTGAATTTCATGGGGTCTGTACCTAAAAACAAACCGAATTACATCTACGCCATTATCAGTGTGGCATTGGTACTATTCTTATTGGGTGCGTTTGCGCTGCTGGCCGTTCAGGGCCAACAGATGATCAAGATGTTCAAAGAACAGGTCGAAATCATCGTGGAACTGAAAGAAGAAATGCCTGCCAATGCCGTGGATTCCATTACCACGATGCTCAACAGGAGCGTGTACTGCAAACCCAGTTCCGTCCGGTTCATCAGCCGGGAAGAAGGGGCGGCCATGATGCAGAAAGAGTTTGGCGAGGAGTTCCTTAAACTCGACATGCCCAACCCGCTATACGACGTCGTCACTTTCAACGTAAATGCGGCTTACATGCAAAAGGATAGCATGGCCGCAGTGAGAGAGGGATTGCGGCAGTTTACTTTCGTCAATGATGTTTTTTACCAGGAAAGCGTTACCGGCGAAATAGCCAGGAACTTAAACAACCTGAGTATTTGGGTGCTGTCATTGGGGTTGTTTTTCATCGTTGTAGCTGTGGCGCTCATTCTCAACACCATCCGGTTAGCCCTATATTCCAACCGCTTTTTGATAAAAAATATGGAGCTGGTAGGGGCCTCGTGGAAGTTCATCAGCACGCCTTATTTAGTGAGGAGTTTTAAGCACGGCGTCATTAGCGCCATGCTTGCTATCTGCGTTTTAGCTTTGCTAATCTATTTGATTTACAAAGATGCCCCGGCCCTTCAAGAAACCCTTTTCCTGCCGGGCATTGGCGTTATTTTCGCAGTGCTGGCGATTCTCGGTATCTTGATAACCGTAGTAAGCACCTACTTCGTAGTACACAAATATCTCAGAATGAGGGTTGATGATTTGTATTAAAGAGGGCATAGCCGGAGTTGGTGGTCCAATAGAAGTGGTACATGCCGGTTCTTCATCTGCGGATTATACTTTATTGCCGCGGCATGCGGGTTCATCATTGTTTAACCGCAAAACTTCCCGACATTTGCGGGCAAATTTTCATAAATGAGCAAAAGCATTTCTAAAAAGAAAGTGGTAGTGACGACTTCAAGGAAAGCCACTCCCACCGTTTCAAGATCCAAATCATCCAGCAACGAACAGCCAGTGCGGAAAGGCTCGTTGATTTTTGGAAAGAAGAACTACCTGTTTATGTTGGCTGGTATTGTCCTGATTGCTGTGGGACTGGTTTTGATGAGCGGGGGCGCCATGCCCAGTCCCAGCGTGTGGGATGAAAGCATCATTTACAGTTGGCGTAGAACGCTACTTGGCCCGCTAGTGATTATCATTGGTCTGGTTGCCGAAATCTTCGGCATATTTAATAATGCTCGTGTCGAAGATGCCTCTCCAAGCTCTTGACCAAACCTCAATTTTGATGGAGTGAGGAAACCTTGGGCGAAGACCTTAGAGGAATGCAGCGCTGGTGAAAAACAGCAAATTGGCCTACTTTTCTATCTATTGTTTTATAGTGGCAATGCTGCCCAAGTTTTTTTAAGTAAAGTCACCGCTGCGATTCTGAGTTAGTACCAGAAGAAGCGGAGTTTGAAAACGATAAAAAATGGATGATCCTTTGCCGGGCCGAAAATTTATTGAAGGCATGTGTTTATTGGTAAATAAGCCAGCCGGATGGACTTCTTTCGATATAGTCAACAAAATCAGATCCGGCCTGAAATACAACTTGGGTATAAAAAAAGTAAAGGTGGGCCATGCAGGGACGTTGGACCCGATGGCGACTGGCCTGCTGATAGTTTGTACGGGGAAGCACACCAAAAAATTATCGGAGTATCAAGGCCTTGACAAAGAATACACCGGCATCATCACTTTGGGAGCCACTACGCCTTCTTACGATGCTGAAACCGAGATGGATCGTCAATTTCCGTACGACCACATTACCCTGAAAATGTTGGAGCAGGTACGCCAGTCGTTTGTGGGTGATATCGAACAACGGCCGCCCATGTATTCCGCCATCAAGGTGGATGGCCAGCCCCTTTACATAAAGGCGAGAAAAGGCATCACCGTAGAATTGGAGCCGAGGCCAGTGACCATCTTCGAGTTCGAATTGACCGAAGTGCAACTGCCAAATGTTCATTTCCGCGTAAAATGCAGCAAGGGCACCTATATTCGTTCTTTGGCTCATGATTTTGGCAACGCCCTCCAATCCGGGGCGTACCTCAGCGAGTTGTGCAGAACAGCCATTGGCGGCCATCAATTAAAAGATGCGTGGGACATGTACGAACTCGTCGAAAGAATCGAGTCCCTCACGCCCGTCCCAAATCTCTAACCGTGAAGGACAGTTACCTCACTATCGAAGGAATTTCCACCGGAGAATACAAAGACAAGGGTAGTAAATTCATTGCCTATGCCTTCCCGGTATGGCAGGAAGAGGAGTGCCAGCGGTTGCTGGAGGCTGTGCGAAAAGACCACCCCAAAGCCCGCCACCATTGCTTCGCCTACCGGCTGGGACTCACTGGCGACAACTTCAGAGCCAATGATGACGCTGAACCATCTGGCACGGCAGGGCGTCCCATTCTGGGGCAGATAGACAGCTTCTCACTTACAAATGTCATCGTCATTGCCGTTCGTTATTTCGGGGGTACCTTATTGGGCACTTCCGGGCTGATTGCCGCCTACAAGGGCTGTACACAACAGGCCCTGGAATCTGCCCGCATAGTCGAGGTTATTGTAAAAAACACCTACCGGCTGCACTTCGACTATGCTATCATGGGCACTTTGATGAACCTCTTGAAAAGGCCCGGCATCGAGATTCTTCAACAATCGTTTGAAAGCACGGCATTCATTGATATCGCCTTGCGCAAAAGTGAAAGCAATGCTATTCTTCTCAAACTCAAAGCCCTGATAGCTCAGGTGAGCCTCGAAGAAGCCGCTACGCTCAATGACCCCGTTGGGTTGAGAATAGAATTGCTCTCGCCCTGAAATGGCGCTATTTTTTACCTATTCACATCTTTTCTTATGAAATACCTATTTTTTCCGCCGGAATAATTACATTTGGCTGGCTTACGTGCTATTCATCCGGTTTACCTACTTCCAAGTTCCAATACTGAAATTATCTTCATTCATTTAATAAAACCGTTCATACTATGCCAAGATTAGCTTTACTACCCATTGGGTTGTTCATCATCTGGTCTTTTGTATGCCAACGGTGGTACGTTTGTCACATAAAAAACAAATGCGAGGCAACTGAGCAAAGCGGGGGAGCACCACCTACGGCAACACCAGATAACCGCCCTCTTGTATTCACCTGGTCTGATGCGTCACCTCAGACCCGTCCTAATTTCGAAGCCTTCCGGGATTCACTCCTCAAGCTTTTGCCCGAAGACAAGCTCCTCGAAATAGTCGGTGGCTATTACCCAAAAGAAGAAGTCCCCAAAGGCTTCGCCAACATGGGACTCGCCCGGGCCGACGCCATTAAAAAATTGTTTCAGGACGGACTGAAGGAGGGCCGCATCGTAGCCTCCTCAAACCCTTTTGCCGGCACTGAAAAGCCAGTGGAAGGCTATTTTGCCGCCGCCGGATTCAATTTCAAGGATGTACCCAAAGGGGATGAAGTCGAAATCATCAAAGTGGCCAATCAAATCAGCATTTTGTTCCCCTATGCCAGCGCCACTAAAGAACCAGATCAAAAGGTTGATGAGTACCTGTCCACCCTGGCTGAGCACCTTAAACAGACTACCGAAACGGTCAGCATTACTGGCCACACCGACAACTCTGGCTCCGATGATTATAACCTGAAACTCGGACTTGCCCGTGCGAAACACATAGAACAGATACTAAGAGATAAAGGTATTTCTAAGGACAGAATCACCGTCACGTCCAAAGGGGAATCTGAACCCGTTGCCAGCAACGACACTGAAGAAGGCGGCCGCCAGAACAGACGAGTGGTACTCGTGCTCAAGCAGCAATAGCTGCCGCTGAGGATGTTTGCCATTGACCACGAAAGACCAATTCAATCTCGTTTTTTTCAAAACAAAAAATTCCAACAGCTATGTTCGAAAATACATTTCAAGGCCCCGGAGCAGGAACTTATATGAGCCACACTTGGGAAATCCTGCTGATGTTACTCATCGCATTTCTTCTTGGCCTTTTATTAGGCTATATCCTCTGGTACCGTTACCGGAAAATGCACGCTGAAGTACAAGCCGGTTATGACCGGTTGAAAGCCCAACACAATGACCTGGAGAAAGACCACGCCAGCCTGCGTTACCAGGCAGAGGAATTGGAAAAAGACAACAAGAACCATCGGGCAAAAATCATGAATCTCAATGCCGATATTGCCATCGTCAATGGCAAGCTAAAGGCCTGTGAGGAAAAACTCAGTGCTGCTGCTGGAGGCAGTGGAAAGAACGTTGTCATGGGAGCCGCCGCTCCAGCTCCGCCTAAATCCGACAATTTGAAAAAGGTGGAGGGTATCGGGCCTAAGATTGAAAAACTCATCAACGATATGGGAATTTGGACCTTCCGCCAATTGGCGGACACCGCCGTTGAAAAGTTGCAAAAAATTCTGGACGACGCTGGCCCAGCTTATCACATTTCCGACCCTACCACCTGGCCAAAGCAGGCAGGCATGGCGGCTGATGGGAAATGGGATGAACTGAAAGAGTATCAGGACCGCTTGATTGGCGGAAAGGACGCAGGATGATAGCGAAAATCAAACTGGCGCTATGCCGTTTGGCACAGCGCCAGTTTTTTTATAAATCCAACAGGCCCTCCGGAAGCTTAAAAGTTATCGTCCTTTTCACGTAGTCGATGTGGTCAATCAGCGACTGGTGAAAAGGAATCATGATGAGTTTTTCACCCAGATAAATGTGTGCCATCAACTGTCCGGGCATTTCTACAATTTCAGCAATCTTACCAATTTCTCCAATAGAAAGGCCGGTGGCTAAGAAGCCCATGTACCTTTCGAGCCCCTGATTACCCTCCTCATAAACTCGCTTCTCCTCCGAGACTAAGTCCAGCTTTCGCAATTTGATTTCTTTCGAGCTAAGTGGCTTAGCAGTAAATGGTGACTCTATGTCCTCCAATTTTAGCACGAGTGAGGAGCCGGCAGTATAAATGTTTTCAATAAAAAAAGGAACCGGCTTGCCGCTTATGTCCAGGAATATCACCTCCGTTTGGAGGAAATCCTGGAGGTAATAATCTTCGATGGACACCTTCAGTTCTCCCCGGGCGCCGTGCGTTTTCTTAGTGTGGCCAATGAGAATGTATTCTTCCATGATCAGTTGTAAGCAATAATGGTCTGTTTGAGAATAAAACCTTTTTCTGCTTTTTCCTCCCAGGTTTGGCCAGTGCAAGGCTCAATACATTGCGTGTCGAGAATCCATAATTCACGATAAACAAGCCCAACGCCTTTTGCATATTTTTCCTTAGAGATGCGAAGTTCGATGAGGTTTTCATTATTCGCTTGCCGGATGGTGGCAACGGCAGGAAAAGAGTAACTGCCTATATTTTCCGGCTCATCCACCTGCTCTACTTTATATGACCAGTCCTTAAACATCTCCATGCTTTCGCCCGCCACAGTGACGATAATGGAGGGGTCGAAGTAGGCGTTGCCGTCCCACTGGTCGTTTTTTCTGAGCGGAAATGGTAGCTTGATAAAGCGCAGGTTGTCCTCCGTTCGCAAGGCTTTGTTATCAATGATGCTTTGAGTGAGCACTTTGGTGATTTGCCAGGGCAGGGTATCGGCCTGCCGCTCAAAACGCTCGATTTTGTAAAGCGGGTTGCCGGAAATATCGTGCAAAGTGTCGGTGATTTCTTCTTTAACCAACCTGTGGGAGAGAGAAATGAGGCTATTTCCCGTGGGGTCGAAAATCGTGGAATCCACCGAATACACCCAATATTTACCCACTCCTAAGGGGAAATATTGGTACCCAAAATCCGGGTCATAACCGTCTGATGTTTTTTTGCAGGAAAGCACCAGGAGCAAAAGGATAATACTTGGCCAGAGGAATTTCATTTTAGAATGGTTTGTTGAACCCGGCGTGAATGGTACCTCCACCCACGACATCATTACCCTCGTAGAAAACGGCGGATTGCCCGGGAGCAATACCTTTAACATTGGCCAAAAACTCTACCACAACCTCTGCATTTTCGGGATGAAGCAGACTATGGGTGCCATTGTCGCGGTACCTGACTTTGGTTACGACATCCAAACCTTCGGGGATTTCGGGGTATTTCATCGCGTTCACCTGCGAAACACGCATGCTGTTTTTTATTAGCTCGTCTTCAAATCCCAACACGACCGTATTGCTTTCGGGCTTTATTTCGGTGACAAACATGGGTTCGCCAAAAGCCTTGCCCAGCCCTTTGCGTTGCCCGATGGTGTAAAATGGGTAGCCCTTATGGTGACCAATAACTTTTCCGCTGGCATTGACAAATTCCCCTCCGTTCAGCTTTTCATCCAGCCCATCCACCCTTCTTTTCAAAAAACTGCGATAGTCGTTGTCAGGCACAAAACAGATTTCATAGCTCTCGCCCTTTTTGGCCAATTCCTGGTAGCCCCGGTCGAAGGCCATTTGCCGGACCTCAGGCTTGGTGAATTCCCCTAATGGAAAATGGGTTCTGTGAAGGCAGCTCTGGTCCAACCCCCACAAAACATAGGACTGGTCCTTTTGGGTATCAACCGCTTTCGAGATGTACCTCCGGCCTTCATTTTCATTGATAATGGCATAGTGGCCAGTAGCGATAAACTCACAATCAAGGGCATCTGCCCGTTTGAGGAGGGCCTTCCATTTTATGTGCGTGTTGCAAAGTACACATGGGTTGGGCGTGCGGCCAGCCATGTATTCTGCTACAAAATTATCAATCACATAATCGCCAAATTCTTCCCGTATGTCCACGATGAAGTGGTGAAAATCCATATCAACAGCCACCTTCCTGGCGTCATTGATAGAGTCGAGACTACAGCAACCCGTTTCTTTTTTAGTACCACCGGAGGTAGCATAATCCCATGTTTTCATGGTGATGCCGATTACCTCATAGCCATGTTCATGCATCAGCATGGCAGCCACAGTGCTGTCAATACCACCGCTCATGGCTACCAATACTCTTCCGTTCCGGCTCATTAGTTATGAAGTTTATGTTTTATGGAAATTGAATCCCAAACGCATCGAACAAACGAATTGACTGCAAAGTTACTGTTTTGAAAAGTGAAGAAGTGTCTAAAACTGGCTCAATTGATGCCATTTCAAAAGGCGCAAGGCAATAAAACCTATGGAATGTGCATTGAGTTTTAGGGAATTAAATTCTATTTTTGAACAAATTTTGCTTTTTGAATAAACCTATCTTTTCACTAAACATACTACCATGAAGCGATTTATGAAGACCGCGTTTTTCCTTCTCCTTTTTAGCCCCACTTTATTTGCGCAGCAGGATGAATACGGAATAGCCTCCTATTATTCCGATTTATTCCACGGCAAACCCACTGCCAGTGGCGAACTATATGACAAGACAAAACTAACGGGCGCCCACAAAACCCTGCCTTTTGGCACTCTGGTGAAAGTGACCCGGCTGGATAATAAGAAATCGGTTCAAATCAAAATCAATGACCGGGGGCCGTTTATCAGCGGGCGGGTCATCGAACTTTCGGGTGCTGCCGCCAAATTGATGGACATTGACAAAGACGGCTCAGCCCGCGTGAAGGTGGAAGTCATTAGTTCTAAGGGCGATGACAATAAAGTCGCTGCTACTGATACTCCCAAAGCGTACGACGAGCCAGTGAAAGCCATTAAATCTTCGCCAGCCACTAAAACAGATAAAAAACAGAAAACAGAAAAAAAGCAGGCGGCAGAAAAGACGAAGTCCAAACCTGAGTCTGCAAAGAAAACAACGCCTACGGCTAATACCACCACTGCTAAAGAAGTTGCTACCGAAAAAACCACAAGCAATCAGCCTGGGGATTTATATCAAATTGAATTGAAAAAACCGGCAAATAAAGGATTTGGCGTGCAGGTAGCAGCCTTTTCTTCGGAAGACGCCATGCTTCGAAAAGTAGCCGATTTGCAGGCAGCCTGGTTCGATAATATCCTCGTCAGCCGCGTACCTGGTAAGAATAATGAGGTGCAATACAAAATTATTTTAGGTACCTTCGACAACGAGGCCGCCGCCACTGAGTACATCAAGAACCTCAGGAAAAAAAAGAAAATGGATGGCTTTGTGGTTGATTTGTCCACCCTCTGATGGCTATAAGTCATTGACGAAAAAGCCCGGCAAGTACTCCCTGCCGGGCTTTTGTGCTTTCAGGTTATCCGCAATGACCGATTTTTACAAATGGGTCAAATTGGTGGAGAATCATTGCCAAGTGACCGGGTGACTCTGAGTCACGCGGTCACTATCAACTAGTCCTTATTTTCTGTGCTAAAAGCCTATGGCTGAATGCTAACTGCCACTCCATAGAATAGCCTGAATACTCCAAACTAAAGTTTTAACGAAAATGAAACAGTACCCAATGTGCAATGGCTTTGTTGGCGTGAAAACAGAAAAGATATTCTTTAATTTGTCCTTGCTATTCCGCTTTGTTGTTCTAAATTTGCCGCCTCTTTGAAATTTCCCAAATGCGGGAAATGTTGCCACCCTAGCTCAGTTGGTAGAGCAACGCATTCGTAATGCGTGGGTCGGGAGTTCGAGTCTCCTGGGTGGCTCCATATTTTTCTTAAAGATTGACCAAACCTGTTTCGGGGTGTAGCGCAGCTCGGTAGCGCGCGTCGTTCGGGACGACGAGGTCGAAGGTTCAAATCCTTTCACCCCGACCATTTTTAATTTGTATGACATGGTCCCATTTTCACGGACACGGATTTATACTTTTGAACGCCAGGTTTTGTCCATTTGACATTTGCTATTAAACCTTAGCCATCCGAGTAATCGGGATAGCCTAAGCCAGTGCAGCCAGAACCAAATAGGCTTAGTACAAATAGTG
>SCUG01000526.1 GCA_004297645.1 Saprospiraceae bacterium
CACGGAAGTGGCTGAAGATAGTACTGCTGCCCCAGCCTATACAATCACGCCCTTCGCGGCCTCGGCAGAATTTCCCGATGCTGCCATGAAAAGCATGGATTACAAGGGAGGGAAATTCACCTACAATGTTGCCGGGGCAACTTACAAGCTCGGCGCCCAAACGCCCGATGCACCGCAAAAAATGTGCGCCAACTCCGCCAAAGGGCAGCACATCCACCTCATCATCGACAACGAGCCTTATATCGCTAAATATGAAGCAGCGTTCGATCAGGCAGTGCCCGATGGCGAGCACTACATTTTGTCCTTTCTTTCCCGCTCCTACCACGAAAGCATTAAAACAGCGCAGGCTCACATCGCCAAAAAAGTGGCGGTGAAAGGTGGTGCTTTCACGAGTGCGGAAGACATCACAGCTCCCATGCTGTTTTACAGCCGCCCAAAAGGTGACTATGTGGGCAAAGCAGAGACTGGCAAAGTGATGCTCGATTTTTACCTCACCAATGTGGACCTCAGCCCCAGCGGTAACAAAGTAAAAGTGAACATCAACAACCAGCAGGAGTTCACCCTCGACAAATGGCAACCATATTACATTGAGGGCTTGCCTATGGGCGACAACAAAATTGTGCTGACATTGATTGACAAAGACGGCAATGTGGTGGCCGCTCCGCTCAATCCGGTTGAGCGCGTATTTACTTTAAAAGAAGACCCTGCTGAAGTGAAATAATTCAGTATCTGGCGGATGGCATTCATCATGCCATCCGCTGGATTTTGGTTAGGTGAGCCAACGCCAAAAAAGATGGATTGAGCAGGCTTTCCTTGTTATATCGCAGCGGCTTGCGGGTCTCGAAATGGAGCACTTGCCCACCTGCTTCTTCCAAAATGGCCTGAGCCGCCGCCGTGTCCCATTCCATGGTGGGAGCCACCCGCGGGTACACATGCGCCTCCCCATTGGCGAGCATCAAAAATTTCAACGAACTGCCTTTTGAAACGAGCCGCGGATTTTCGTACCTGTTTATAAACGTCTGCGTCTCCGACGTGAGATGGGAGCGGGAGCACACGATGCGCAGCCCTTCTTGCGAGGCGTTGAAGTGGGCGGCATGCACCTGTTGGCATTTTCCATTTTTTATCTGGAATGCGCCGCAGTTCTTTACCGCCCAAAACATTTCTCCGGCTACGGGCGTGTACACCATGCCGAGCACCGGCCTGCCGTCCTCAATGAGCGCCACATTCACGGTAAATTCTCCATTGCGTTTTATAAATTCTTTGGTGCCATCGAGGGGGTCCACCATCCAGCATCGTTTCCAAAGGCGGCGCTCGCTCCAGGCTACCAGTTTATTTTCTTCCGAAATGATGGGGTAGCTGCTGCGGAGATGCTCCAGGCCTTTGCAAATTATAGCATTCGAGGCCTTGTCAGCCAGGGTGAGAGGCGAGTCATCCTGTTTTTTCTCCACTCCGAAATCTCCGCCGGAATTGTAAACTTTCAGGATGGCGTCCCCTGCTTTTTCAACGATTTCCTGAAGGCTTGGTATGAGTTCAGTTAGCGGCATGCTTTTTATTTTTTACTGAAAGGCGAGGCGGTTATTTTTGCGCATTCAAAAACCTCGTCTTATGAAAAAAGTGCTCGTTACTGGCGGTTGCGGTTACATCGGAAGCCACACTATAGTAGATTTGCTGAATGCAGGTTTTGAAGTTGTGTCAATTGACAACCTCTCCAATTCGGATGAAAAGCCGCTCGATGGCATCGAAAAAATCACCGGCCAACGGGTGCGAAATTACAAGGTTGACCTTACTGACTTAGAGAAAACGAGGGATGTTTTTGAAAAAAATCCCGGCATCTGTGGCATCATTCACTTCGCGGCGCTCAAGAGCGTGGGTGAGTCTGTTTCTGAGCCGCTGCGCTATTACCGCAACAACCTCGAAGGGCTGGTCAACATTCTTACGTGCGCCTGCGAATTTGGGGTTCATCATTTCATTTTCTCTTCTTCCTGCTCGGTGTATGGCAATGCAGAAGAATTGCCCGTTACTGAAACTACCCCTTTCGGCGAAGCCGAATGCCCCTATGCCCGCACCAAACAAACCGGCGAAAAAATCATCGGCGATTTATGCGCAGCGACGCCTGAGTTCAACGCTATTTTGCTGCGCTATTTCAACCCGGCGGGGGCACATGAAAGCGCACTTATCGGCGAATCTCCCCGAAATGCAGCGACCAACTTAGT
>SCUG01000527.1 GCA_004297645.1 Saprospiraceae bacterium
CGCCGCCTCCGGCGGTGCCGGGGGGAGGGGATATTGGGGGCTTCGCCCCCAAACCCCTAAGCCAGCGAAGTCAGCGCCAAATACCCGGGATGGACAAAACCTAACGCTCGACAGTATAATTCCGTGGGCCTCTTAGGACGGGCTTTTGCAGTGGCAACTTTTATTCATAGAGAATGTTCTTCCCCCGGAAAAAGTACCTGCCAAAATTTCATTTAGCCGTACTTTTGCAGGCGCTCGCCAAAAGGCAGCGCATTTGAGAATATTGAATCACGGGGTGCAGCCCCGGTTATCCGTTTTGCTGCAAACCTGAATCGTCAATTTTTATTTCAATGGATATACTTGTAATGGTTGGGCAATTTGTGATGAGCTTGTCAATCCTCATCGTGTTGCACGAGATGGGGCACTTCTTCACAGCCAAATGGTTCAACACCCGAGTGGAAAAGTTCTACCTTTTTTTCGACCCCTGGTTTTCTCTTTTCAAGACAAAAAAAGGCGATACGGAATATGGCATCGGCTGGCTGCCTTTGGGCGGCTACGTCAAAATCGCCGGCATGATAGACGAGAGTTTCGACACCGAACAAATGCTGCAAGAGCCTCAGCCTTGGGAGTTCCGCTCCAAGCCTGCCTGGCAGCGCCTGATTATCATGGTGGGCGGCGTGACCGTCAATTTCATTCTCGGTTTTTTTATTTACGCCATCATTATGTGGACGTGGGGAGAGGAATACATCCCCACCCAAAACCTGAAATACGGCGTGGCTCCCGATTCACTCGGCCAGCTCCTCGGCATTCAGCGTGGCGACAACGTGGTGGCAGTGGATACCCTCCAATTGGAAAAGGTGAACCCCGGCATTGTACGCACGGAAATTATCATCCACGATGCCCGCACCATTGACGTGATGCGCAATGGCAAGCGACTCCAACTTCCCATCAGCGAAGAAGTGGCCCAGGCATTGTCGAAGTATGAAAATAAAAACTTCACCCTCTACCGGCCCCTCTACCCTTTTGAAGTCGGCAGATTTCCCAAAAAAAGCCCCGCCAAAAAAGCCGGCATTCAGTTGGGCGACCGCATTATAGCCCTCAACGGAACCCCCACGCCTTTTTTCGAAGATTTCTACAATGAACTGATTGCACACCCCCAACCTGAAACCGAAGTCGCCGTTTTGGTGGAGCGCCCCGACACGGTGCTGCATACTTCCGATACACTCGCCATCAAAGTGGTCACCGACAAGAATGGTTTCATCGGAGCCGGCCCGATGGACTTAGTGAAGTTCTTCGGCTCGAAACGCGTGGAATACACAATGGCCGCTGCTCTGCCCGCCGGCGTCAGGCAGGGATGGAAATTCCTCGCCGACCAGGTGAGTGCTTTCGGGCAGATGTTTAAAGGAAAAATAAAGGCCAGCGATAGCCTCGGCAGTTTCATCACCATCGGCTCCATGTTCGGCGGTACCTGGGATTGGGAGCGATTCTGGAAACTCACGGCCGCCCTGTCGTTGGTGCTCGGATTCATCAACCTCCTGCCCATCCCCGCACTGGACGGCGGGCACGTCATGTTTCTGCTGTTCGAGGTTTTTAGCGGCAAAAAACCCGGCGACAAGTTCATGGAATACGCCACCATGGCTGGGTTTGTCGTGCTCATCGGCATCATGGTGTATGCCTTAGGGCTTGATATTTCAAGGTTGTTTTAACTAAACCTCCCTAAACCTTCATGGCTCGTGAATTACTTCGAATTTTTTGACTTGCCGGTGGCCTTTTGTCTGAATGAAGCTGATTTGAAACAGCGGTTTTACCGAAACAGCAAGAAATTCCATCCCGATTTTTACACCCTCCAATCTGAGGAGAAGCAGGGCGAAATACTCGAATTGTCCACCCTCAACAACCAGGCGTACCGCACACTCTCAGATTTTGACCTGCGCATGAAATACGTGCTGGAACTGAAAAACGTGCTGGCAGACGAAGGCCAGAACAAGCTCCCCCAAGAATTTCTGATGGAGATGATGGAACTCAACGAAAGCCTCATGGAACTGGAGTTCGATTTTGACCAGCAGACCTACGACCGCCTTCGTCAACAGGTGAAAAACTTAGAGGAAAAATCCCTCAATGCCATCTTACCGCTCCTCGAAAACTACAACGATAAAACCGCTGTCCCGGAGGATTTACGTGCCGTCAAAGATTTTTACCTCAGGAAAAGATACCTGTTGAGATTTTTGGAAAATTTGGATAGATTTGCCCCCGCTTCCAAGGAAGCTCCCTGATTTTGAAAAATGCTTGCGCCGCAGCCTCCTCGTTTTTTTCATTCTTTACAGCCTGCCTCCGCATAGCAAATGCCGAAGTGGCGGAACTGGTAGACGCGCTGGATTCAAAATCCAGTGATGGCAACATCGTGTGGGTTCGAGTCCCACCTCCGGTACTTATTTTCAATGATGAATGTTGAATAGCCTTGCGGAGAATTCATCATTCTTCTTTGCCGAAATGGCGGAATTGGTAGACGCGCACGTTTCAGGGGCGTGTGTCCGCAAGGGCATGGGGGTTCGACTCCCCCTTTCGGCACTTACAATAAAAGAGCCGTGCAGGATGCACGGCTCTTTTTTGTTTCCATCCAAACAACAATGGTAGCGCTTCGGGCGGCAGGGTTTTGAACCCTGCATTTCCAACCCAGAATCGCAGGGTTTTGAACCCTGCATTTCCGAACCGAAATGCTGGGTTCAAAACCCTGCCGCTCGAAGGAACCGGGCATTTTGCGAGAGCTACCATCAATTTATGAGGATACTTTTTTTTGGCAATCACCGGAATAATTCCCCTTCTCTTAAAACTCAAACTTCACCATCAACCTGATGCCCATGCCGCGCACACCAAAGAGGGTGGGCACGCCGGGGTTGTCGAGGTAATTGAGGCGCTTGATGACATCCACCCTGCCGAATTTGAAGATGTTCATGATGCCGGCACTCGCCTCTAAGTGCGGCTCGCTGCTGAGGGTGAAGGTCTGGGGACTGCCGTCTTTGTTGATGAACTGTATGAGGCTTGTGGTTCACGTCGCAATGCTGGCTATGGTGCAGAATGGTTTAGAAGTTCTTATGAGGAACCTACCACCATCGTCGTTCACGGTCGCAATGCTGGCTATGGTGCAGAATGGTTTAGAAGACAACGTCGGCAGGGTTGGCAACCCTGCCGACGTAGTCGCAATGCTGGCTATGGTGCAGAATGGTTTAGAAGAAAGTTGGCGAAATACTTTTTAATTTACCAATCAATAGTCGCAATGCTGGCTATGGTGCAGAATGGTTTAGAAGTTTCTGGCTTTGGGTTAGCGGGTTACTTGATTTATAGTCGCAATGCTGGCTATGGTGCAGAATGGTTTAGAAGACTTGATAAGTTTGACAGAAAAAGCAAAACGATGGAAGTCGCAATGCTGGCTATGGTGCAGAATGGTTTAGAAGCTGGATCCAAATTGTACACCAGTGAATCCTCCTCAGTCGCAATGCTGGCTATGGTGCAGAATGGTTTAGAAGCCGTGCAGGCTTGAGGTTGAAGGTTGAACTTCCAGTCGCAATGCTGGCTATGGTGCAGAATGGTTTAGAAGCAACTGCCCATAACAGGTAGGTGATTCACAATTGTGTCGCAATGCTGGCTATGGTGCAGAATGGTTTAGAAGTTAGAAGAGAAAAGTGTCATGGGGATTAAAGTTCCGGTCGCAATGCTGGCTATGGTGCAGAATGGTTTAGAAGCTTTGGTGGCGCAGGTGTAGAACCTGCGGTCAGAGTCGCAATGCTGGCTATGGTGCAGAATGGTTTAGAAGAACAGATTTTGTAAATAAACAAAAAATGGGATGCGGTCGCAATGCTGGCTATGGTGCAGAATGGTTTAGAAGCTCGGCGAGCTGACGCTAGGGACTAACTTCTGATTTGTCGCAATGCTGGCTATGGTGCAGAATGGTTTAGAAGAACTCCAGTAGTTGCTGCAGGTTTTGAAATCGAAGGTCGCAATGCTGGCTATGGTGCAGAATGGTTTAGAAGCCAGAAACCTGCCCCTACCAAAAGGTGACCAGAAGTCGCAATGCTGGCTATGGTGCAGAATGGTTTAGAAGTTGTTGATAATGCAAATGCACTTGAGCAAATTAAGAGTCGCAATGCTGGCTATGGTGCAGAATGGTTTAGAAGAGCTATCACATTTAATATGACAATGCCTAATAGGGTCGAAGGTATAAAAACGCCCCGCTAATTTCTGCGGTTTTTTCATAAAATATTCTTAAAAAAAGGAGGTAACAGCCTGAGAATGGAAGGTTTTGGAACATTCACCGCGAGGCAAATCGCTGAAAACGAGCGGGTTGATTTGGCTGGCGGGGGGAATTAAAAAAAAAATAACGTTCCCGCACACGGCCCCATTTATTTGGAATGGCCAAAAGGTGCCCTGAAATTTTGGGAATAAAAGCAATCAAACATTCACTCAGACAGGCAATCAATGAACGGACAGACGACCAACTCACACATACATCCCAGGACTTCCATGAACAAAGCAACTAATTTTTTTTAGTAACGTGCGCAAAACAACCTGGCGAATTCACCGGGCGACTTCGAGTCATCCGGTGAATTGGCTTCTGCAAAACTTACCAAGTTATTTTGCGCACGTTCCTTAACCAATTAAATCTTATCAATCATGGAAGAAATTCACATCACATCATTTGGCACCATGCTGCGCACGCGGGGAGGCCTGTTCGTGCTCCAGCCCGGCAACCTTCCGGGCAGTAGCGACGCCGAACCGGCGGGGCGCCGCAGCATCCGGGGCCAGGTGCAGTTCCACGGCTTTGTCCGCGGCAAAAGCGGCCAGCGTTTCAGGAAGCTGAGCGATGCCGTTTAGTGGGTGCATTTGCCAACAATTACCTGCGCAGGCAATACAAGTTGGGAAAATGCTTTTGATTTTAAAATTCTTTTCTAATTTGCACATTCTTTTACCACCGCTCACATATTCCCATCAACATACTGGAGGAAACTCGATGACGCTATTTTTCATAACGCCCTGCCCCGCGGCAGGCCAGGAAACCGGCATTGAACATGAAACAACTCCGCCTCCTCGCTGTCTCCTTCGACACAGAAATCAAGCCCTGGGAAATCATCCTCTTCCGGGCCGCCGTCGCCCGAAAAGTGGGCCTCGAACACGAGTGGTTCCACAACCATGATAATAGTCCGAAGTCCGCAGTCTTCAGTCCGAAGTCCGCAGTCTTCAGTCCGCAGTCCGCAGTCTTCAGTCAGAAGTCGGAAGTCTCCAGTCAGAAGTCTGACGGCAGGGCAGACAAGCCTAAGTACCACCACCGCTATCCACTCATCCAGTACAAAATAGACACCCACAGCCAACAGATGCGCCCCATGCTGCTCTGCCTCGACGACTGCATCGAGGAGGCGCACCACCTGTTCAGCCAGGCCGACTGGTCGGTGCGCATCGGCAACGATACCCACGACCTGCGCATCGCCCGCCTCCACGTGGACCAAATCAACCTCAACGTCTGGGAAACGCCGCTCGCCTACCGCCTCCACAAGTGGCGGGCACTCAACAGCGGCAACTTCCGGGAATGGCAACAATTGGACGGCGTCGCCGAACGCCCCGCTTTCCTCGAAAACATGCTCGCCGCCCACATCCTCTCCTTCGCCACGGGCGTAGGCTGGGAATTAGACAAACGCTTCGAAGTCAAAATCACCAAACTGCTCAAAGAGGAATGGGTGAGCTTCAAGGACGTGAAGGTGCTGGCTTTTACCATCGAGTTCAAGGCTAATATTTCTTTGCCGGATTACATCGGCTTAGGGGCTGGGGCGAGCGAAGGGTTCGGGGTAGTGAGGCGGCAGACTGTCAGCCGGCAGTCAACAGCCAGCAGTCGCCAGTCAGATGCACATGCTCCTTTGTCATCCCCCAGCGAACCGTCCACGTTATCAGGGCAAGATGAGCTTTGACAAATTTTCAAAACATTGGCAAAGCTGCCGCCCAATTTGGATAGATTTGAGGGTAAAAAATTTCATCACTAAATCTTAAAACTATGGGCAAAATCTATCAACTCAAAATCACTTTGAAAGATGTAAAACCGCCCGTCTGGCGCCGGGTAGAAGTACCAGCCGACATCAAATTGGACAAACTGGGGGAAATC
>SCUG01000048.1 GCA_004297645.1 Saprospiraceae bacterium
GGACGCTGATTCTTATGATTTTTTATGAAATAAAAAATCAGGAACAGCGTGAAATCATAAAGAACCAGCGTCTTTCAGCGTCAAAAAAACCGTTTGGAATTTTTCTCTTAACACCCCTAACTGTAATTCTTAAATGCTCCAAGCCCTGGCTGATAACAATTTTGTACTTCCGGCGTCTCTTTGACTGCTTTTCTAAAAGATAATTTGGGTTTATTCTTCTTCATTTGCAGCAAGTTTAGCGACCACTTCGGCAGCACGGCTGGCAAATTCGGACAGGCCTCCCCAATTAGCTGTGGCGTCATCATGGTTGCCGGCATCCAACGTGGAAATATCTTTGATGAGTACACTATCGTCGTCTCGCTGGAAGTAGTAGGTTTTAAATGTTTTTTGTTCAATGGCGGTTTGGAAAATCTGTTTCAGGTTATTGCTTTTGGGCAACGAGAACAGATTGAACAGGTCATTTGCCTTGCCTTTCAACCTTTGTATGTATCCAACTGCCCAAGCCAACTCAATCAGCACGGGCGAGTGGGTTGAAATGACGACTTTGTAACCCCTATGCATTAATTCCAAACACAACAACAGCACCGATTGTATCGCACGGGGGTGCAAGCCCATTTCCGGTTCTTCTATGACCACCCACTCAATGGTGCCTTTTCTGGATATTTTGGAGGGTGGGATAAGATGATACAAAGACAATAACAATGGCATAAATTCTTTTTGCCCTGCCGACCAAGTCATATAAGGCAGCCGGCTTTTTTCAATCTTTAAAATAAAACGCTTCTTCAAACTCGATTTGTCCAACTCCACCGAAGCGCCGTAGAAAATGCTATCTTCCAAAGGCTTGCGAAGCGATTCTTGCAAACGCCCGGTTTTGGGGAAAATCAAGCCTCCATTTGACCATTCTTTTTCCATTAGCACGCGCAAAGTTTCACTAAACGATTTCAAGATATAGGGGTCTCCGGTGCCGAATGCGAGAAAATTCAAGGGCCACCCTTCCCGCATAGTAACCACCCGTTGGGCAGGGATATAAAAGAGTTTTTCTTCTTTGGATGTTTTTCCGGGTGCGCCCTTTTTAGGCAAAAACGTGGAGCGGGTAACCGATTCGTTGCCGTATTTCACCTCGGTGTTGGGTTTCCAAATGCCAGACATGGATTCGCCGTAAAATAATTCGAGAAAATTTTCGGGCTTCTTACCCCAATCGTATCCGTAAGTTTTCAACGTATCGGCGATGCTGGGCCGGTCAATTGCCAATTTCAGCAATTGAAGGAAAATACTTTTCCCACTGGCTTGGGGACCAACTATCAGTGTCATGTCGCCAAACTGAACCGCACCTTCCCGGATTTGTGCCAGATTTTTAACGTGCAAGGATGTGTTATTGTCGCCCATGTTTTTATGTTATGAAAATCAGATTTTACCGAACGAAGGTATTTTGTATCCGTTCAAAAAAATATGGTCAAGCGCAATAAGCCTTAGCGACAAAACTTGCCTACGAAGGCATTTCATACCTTTTTGAAATCAGGTCAGAAATATATTGAATAGCGGAAACGCCAAGTTTATTGGCTGTTTCGATGAGGGCCATAATAGCATCCCTCACCCTTGTCCCTTTTTTCGACTAAGTATGCAGTGAAATATCCCCGCTTGCCTAAGCTCTGGCCATTAAAAACCGTCTCTCTGCTCATGCCGGTCCCGAACTTCCGGGACAGGTCTTGCAAACGGCACTTCTGCGCCTTTTAATTCAATCTACCGTTGACCAGAAACACAGCCCGCAGTAGGCCTCCGGCCAGCCCCATATTGCCACTCCACCTACACCGTCCTACCGTTGAGCCCGAACAAAGCTACAAAAAATGTTAGGTAAGACAACCCGGCGCAGCAGCGCCGAATGGGTGAGCCTCGTGAGTCGGCAGTATCTAATTGACCCACTGATTTTTTTTAGAAAAATGGGAAGCCCCCGGCGCCAATATTGAGCGCCGGGGGCTTCTTTCGTTGAAGGCTTGTCACGGCAATTTCGCCACTTTTAGCCGGGTGAGATACGGCCCCATGCGGATTTCCAGAAGGTACAGCCCGGCGGGCAATTCTTCCATTCCGAGCTGCGCCGATGGAGCATGAATGCGTTGCGATTTTATGTGCCTTCCGTTCATCGTGTTCAAAACAACATCGGCGCCTTCGGCGAAGAGCAGGGGTAAGACAATGGTAAGTTCCCGGCTGACGGGATTGGGGAAAATGGTAAGCCCCTCGAAAATGGCCGCCTCTTCCGCCCCCGTCGTTTGAACCGCCACGTCGTGAGAGACGGCGCTACCGCAGTCCGAATTGGTGATGGTGAGGGTTACGAGGTAGGTGCCTTCGAGGAGGTAGGCGTGGGTGGGATTTTCCAAATCCGAAGTGGCCCCATCGCCAAACTCCCAGAAGTAGGCAGTTCCGCCGGTGGAATTGTTGGTGAATGTTACCGTCAGTTCATCCGCAGAAAACGAGAAGGCAGCCAAAGGGGCTTGTTGTACGGTGATGAAATTTTGGAGAGTAGTGGTATCCTCCCCCAGAAAATTGGTCACCATCAGGGTGACGTCGTAGCTGCCCGGTTCCGCGTATGCCACCACCGGGTTCATTTCCGAAGATTGCCCCGGTGTGGCGCCTGGAAATTGCCAATTGAAAGATGTGAGCGCCGTGCCGGAGGATTGGTTTTGAAAATGCACCTCCAACGGGGCGCAGCCCAATTGTACGTTCGACGAGAACGCAGCTAAAGGGGCATCTCCGGCGGAAATAATCTGTGTGAAATTTTGGGTGTCGCAATCGTTGTAGGCCGTCAGCGTCACGGCGTAGATTCCGGCAGTGTCGTAGCTGTGTGCCGGGCTGAATTCCGCACTGGTGGTGGCGTCCCCGAAGTCCCAGAGCCAGGCCGTAGCCGCTGTGGAAGTATTTTCAAAGGAAAAATCCAGTCCCCCCAGCGGGGTGACGATGAAATTCGCCTGCGGCGAAATAAGCACG
>SCUG01000528.1 GCA_004297645.1 Saprospiraceae bacterium
TGCCAGTTGGGGAATTCAACGGCAACCTGAGTTGGGGCTACGACCCCACGTACCACCATGCGCTCGATAAATTTTACGGCACTCCCGAAGCTTTCAAAACCTTAGTGGACGCCTGCCATGAGCGAGGTATCGCCGTCATCATGGATGTGGTGTTCAACCATGCGCATGAGCGAAACCCATTGGCCATGCTTTATTGGGACGCTGCCAACTCGCGCCCTGCCCCTGACAATCCATGGCTCAATGTCAGCCCTACTCACGATTTCAACGTCTTCTTCGACTTCAACCACGAAAGCCCGGCCACGAAGACTTACGTCAAAAAAACCCTCCGCCACTTTTTGGAGGAATACCGGGTGGACGGTTTCCGCTTCGACCTGTCCAAAGGTTTTACACAAAATAATACCGTGGGGAATGTGGGGGCATGGGGCCAATATGATGCTTCGCGCATAGCTATTCTGGAGAACTACGCCGATGCCATCTGGGCGACAAGTCCTGGCGCTTACGTCATCCTCGAACATTTTGCCGCCAACAATGAGGAAAAGGAATTGTCGGATTACGGGATGATGCTATGGGGCAATATGAACCACGAGTATTTGGAAGCGGCCATGGGGTACGCCTCCAATTTGAGCTGGGTATCTTACAAAGACAGAGGCTGGGATGACGCGCACGTTATAGGTTACATGGAGAGCCACGACGAGGAGCGCATGATGTACAAAAACCTCCAATGGGGCAATTCCGCCAGTGGGTATAATGTGAAAGACCTCCCCACGGCCCTCGACCGGGTGGAGCTGGCGAGCACTTTTTTTTACACGGTGCCCGGCCCGAAAATGCTTTGGGAGTTCGGCGAACTGGGATATGATTACTCGATAAATTATTGCACCAATGGCACTGTCAATGAAAATTGCCGGCTCGACCCCAAACCGGTGAGATGGGATTATGCCGGGCAACCCAACCGGGCGGATTTATACAACGTCATCCGCAGCCTCCTGACGCTTCGCAATAATTACCCCGTTTTTCAAACCACCAATTTTCAGCTCAATGTCAGCCAGTATGGCAAGACCATACACCTCAACGACCCTTCGATGAATGTGACAGTTCTCGGCAATTTCAACGTCGTGCCTCAGGATATTGACCCTGCGTTTCAGCACACAGGATGGTGGTACGAATACTTCACCGGCGACAGCCTCTTAGTCGCCAGCACCAACGGCCCGGTAAGCCTGGCCCCGGGCGAATACCGCCTTTACAACGATGTGAATATTGCCCGGCCCGAATACTACACCAACACCTCCGAACCCGCTGCGCAGGCGCTTCTGACTGTATTCCCCAACCCCTCCGATGGTTATTTTACCATGGAATTGCAACTTGGTTCCGCTGCTTCCATCGAAGCCGTGCTTTATGACCTTCAGGGGAAAAAGGTGGCTTCACTCTTTCGGGGAGAGCTGCCTGCCGGGCAATTTTCTTTTGTCAATCCGGTGCCATTGCCGGCGGGGATGTACTTTTTGCGGGTGCAAAACAAGGATGAAATCAAGACCGTCAGAATCGCCATTGTAAAATGAGCGGCTCCTGACTGGCCGCATTGGCAGATATAGGCATTTTAGGGCTTGGCGATTTGCCAGGCCCTTTGTTTTTCGAACCTCCGCACCTGTTAGCTGTGACAATAAAACAGGTAAAAAAGGAATAGTTATTGCTACGCTGGAGGCATCTGCCGAGGCATTGCATTTCTGGATGTGACATCATTACGGGAATCCAAATTGGAGTCTATTGAGTTAAGGATGTAGCACGGTGACTGGCGATATTGGATGGATATGGCTTGAATGATACCCTCCCTGGCAGCGACTTTAACTTACACATGACAAACAAGAGACAGCATGAAGAACCTCCTGGAGATTTCCCATATCGTGAGCAAAAAGAAGGTCCGCAAGATTGAAATATTGGATGCAGTTTTGCTCGACGCCAAAGGCAGCAAATTCGTAGATTTTTATGACTCGCTCATGGCAGGCAAATTTAAAAATGACCGCGACGCCGCTACCTATCTTTACAAATGCAGCCCTACCCACGATAAATACCGCCAACTAAAATCCCGCTTTCGCCGCAGGCTTCTCAATACCCTTTTTTTTCTGGACATGAATATGCCCACCAGCTCCTCATACGACCGGGCCTATTTTAGCTGTCACAAAGACTGGACGCTGGTCAGGATTCTGTCAACCAATGGGGCCGTGCAGACAGCCGGCGATTATGCGCGGCAAATTTTGACCGTTGCGCTGAAGTTCAGGTTTGCAGACATTGTGGTGAATGCTGCACGCCTGTTGCGCCAACTGGCTGCTGAGAGCGAAAACGAAAAGGACTTCGGGGAATACGATGGTTACGTCAAAGAGTTTTCGACTATCCTCGATGCAGAAATGCACTCCGAAGAATTATTTCAGAAAGTCCTGCTTAAATTTCGCATTCCCAAAGCGGAAATCAGCCAAACTCTCCAAGCCATTGACGATTGCTGTCATGCTTTGGTTGAACTGTCGGAGCAGCATAAGTCACCAGTTATTGTGTACAACATGTACCTGGCTTGGGTTTTCCGGTATGAAATGGAGCGCGACTTCGATGCCATGCTTGAGGTGTGTACGAAGGCTGAAAAATACATCGAAGACAATCCGCTTTATTACCAGGATGATATGCTGGCCACCTTTCAGGTGAAAAAGATGTCGGCCTACCTTCACCAGGGGGATTTCAAAAATGGAAAAGTTAATGCGGAAAAATGCCTCCAGTCTTTCACGGAAGGAACCGAGATATGGTTCCACTTTATGGAGTACTACATTCTGCTGGCCTATCACACTGGCAATTACTTGCACGCGCTGGCTATCTTCAACCGGGCCAACGACCATTCGAAATTCAATAAACTCGGCATTGAAACCCGCGAACGCTGGAAAATTTATGAGGTGTACCTTCATTATTTTCTCGACGGCGATATCGAAGAGGATGAGCAGCGGGTAAACACGAAAAAAGTATTCAGGCTGAAACGCTTTCTCAACGACCCCATTTTATATCCACGCGAGCAGCGTGTGTACACCGTTCATTTAGTGGTGGCCCAAATGCTGTTTCAGCTTAAACGAAACAGCCAGGGTGCATTGGAGTGTATAGAGCGGATGCGCATGTACGCCAACAAACAATTGCTGATAGAGGAGAACTACCGGATGGTTCAGTTCCTAAAGTTGCTGTCGCAATTAGGAAAAGCCAACCTCCATCCAGAGGAAATGCACGGCCATGAAAAATACTATGAGCGGCTTTTAGAACACCCATTTTTTTATCGCGGTCTGCTCAGCGACTGGGAAATCGTTCCGTATGAGAAACTTTGGAACCACGTATTGGCTCAGGTAAGTAGCCGCTCTTTCTCTACCGCTTGATTACCTTTTGGCTCCATGTTTTTTCATTTTTACTTACTGTGAATAAATAAGCTCCGGCCGGTAACCCTGCCAAGTCGAAAGTGTGCCCACCTGTACCACCCATCTCCCGTATTTGATGAAAATGTTGTTTCCCCATGGAGTCTGTTAGGCTCACAACGAAGCGCTGTACCGCGCCAGCCTCCCAACTCAGGTGTAATGCCCCGTCAAACGGATTCGGGGTGAGCAATAGCCGGGAGAACCCAGGCAATAACTCCTGCGTGCCGGTGATAACCACCACTGTCGCAGAGGTAGCCTCGCACCCGCCTTCGTTTGTCACCACGACGCTGTACTCCCCGCTTACTGTGGCCGTAAAATCCGCAGACGTGGCACCGGCGATTTCTCCGCCATTCAGCAACCACTGGTAGGTGGCATAGCCCGCCGGGGCATGCAAAATGGTGGCGTTTTCCACGGTGATGAACGGAGTGACGGGGTTGTCGAATTCCGTGGCAATGACGAAGTTTTGCACGAAAGTGCAGCCCTCCCCGGTGGCGATGGTCACGGTGTATTCACCAGCGCTAAGCCCCGTTCGGTCGAAGGTATTCGCCCCGTCGTCCCATCCTGCGGTGGAAGGTTCGGCAGCTCCGTTTATCGTCAGGTCAATGGCACCGTCAGCGCTTCCTGGGCATGATTCGTTCGTGACTGCTGCGTCCAGTGAAATGGTGGAAGACAGGACAAAATTCTCCACAGCAGTGGCGCCATTCGGAGCGGTAATGGTGACCTCGTAAGCTCCGGCCGGGAGGTTCTGACGCACGGGGCCGGAGGCGCCATCGCTCCAGTTGAGTGTCATGGCTGGCGAAGTGCCGGAGAAGGTGATTTCGATAGCTCCATCGGTGTCGCCGGGGCAAAGCACATTGGTCACATTGGCGGTGTAGCTCCATTCGAGCGAAGTTTCTGTGATTCTGTAGATGTTGCCATTGGCGTGGCCGGTGACGAAGAGTTCGCCGTTTTTGTTTTCTCCGAAGGAGGCAAATTGCAAATCCAGCAGGTTGTTCAACTGCTGGTTTACCCAGCCGCCTTGGCCGTCGGGGGTGAGGCTCCATAATATTCCGGTGCAATAGTCGGTGAACAAATAGTGGCCGTACAATTGCGGGAAATGCAGGCCCCGGTACACAAAGCCGCCGGTGACGGAGCAACCTATACCGTTGGTGTTTTGGTATTCTGCCACCGGGAAGGTCATAGTGTTCATGGGGTTGCAGCCGTTGGTGTTAAAAGGGTGGTTTCCTTCGTAGCAGCGCCAGCCATAGTTTTGGCCACCGGTGCTGCCGGCTGGTTGGAAATCAATTTCCTCCCAGCTATCCTGACCCACGTCGCCGATCCACAAGTCGCCGGTAGCCCGGTCGAAACTGAAGCGCCATGGATTGCGGTTGCCGAAGGCCCAGATTTCACCGAGTGCATCCGGCTCGTTGACGAAAGGGTTGCCAGGAGGAATGGCGTAAGGGCTGCCATTGTCCACGTCGAGTCGCAATATTTTGCCGAGCAGGGTAGAGCGGTTTTGGCCGTTGGCCTGGGGGTCGCCACCGGAGCCGCCATCGCCAAAGCCGGCGTAGAGGTAGCCATCGGGGCCGAATTTCAGGCAGCCGCCGTTGTGGTTGCTATACGGCTGGTCCACTTCGAGCAACACCATTTCGCTTGCTGGTTCAGCAATGTTTGGGTTGGCAGAGACTGAAAACCGGGAGATGCGGGAGTTGCCGTTGGGCAGGCTGTAATTGATAAAGAAATACCCGTTGGTGAGGTAATCAGGATGGAAGGCGAGGCCGAGCAAGCCCTGCTCATTGGCTTGCCCCACGCCGGGGAGTTGAAGAAATGGCGTATTGAGCCGGACGCCGTTTTTATCTAAAATAAAAATGCGGCCATTGTGCTGTTCTAAAATAAAAAGCCGGTCGTCGCCACAGTTGGCGATGTCCACAGGTTTTGAAAAGCCGCTCGAAAAGACGCTCAGAGCTATGTCGGGTTGGGCCTTTGAAGAACAGGTTACAAAAACAAAAAGCGAGAGGAGGAGCCACTGATTTTTCATAGAAATTTGATTTTTGTGAAGAGTGACTTGTGAGAGGCAATGAGGTCGAAAGCCTTAGTTGTTTCAATTGTGGGCAAAAATTCTCAACTTCACCCGATAATCGGCAAAACTATGGCTGATTATTTCTTACTTTGTAAAGCTAACTGCAAAACAAGCCGATATGCGAATTCTAATTCTTTGCCTCCTCATTATTTTGCTCCGCACCAATATTAGTGAGTGCCAGGATTTGCCGAACACCAATGTCTATTTGCTGCAAATAGAGCAAGTTGATTCCATCCTCACCTTTACCTCGCCGCAGTTTCTCACGCAGTTTAATGCTAAGGGGTACAACAACCAACCGAGCTTTCTCAGTAACACCGAACTGATGATGTCGGTGGGCCTTGAGAATGCGAACCAAACCGATATTTATCTTTTCGACCTTGAAAAGAAAACCCGGCTGCGAATGACCAAAACGCCTGAATCGGAATATTCGCCCCAGGTGACTCCCGAAAACCTGTTCTTCTCCGTGGTGCGGGTAGAGACGGATGAGGGCCGCTCCCAGCGTGTGTGGCAGTACCCCCTCGACCGCAAGGACAAAGGCCGGCCGGTTTTCAAATACCTGCGCGGCATAGGCTATTATTATTGGCTCGACCGCTTCCGGGTGGCCCTGTTCAATGTGGCTGATGTGAACTACCTGTCGCTCGGCGACACCCGCGATGAAGCTACCCGGCATTTGGCTCCCAGCGTGGGCCGCAGTTTTCAAAAATCACCCAATGGCCGTCTCGTTTTCGTTCATAAAATTACCGAGGGCAACTGGGTCATCAAGGCGATGGACACCAATACTTTAGAGGTGGAAACTATTGTCCCGGCGCTGCCGGGTTGCGAGGATTTTGTCATACTAAAAGACGGCACGATACTCATGGGCAAGGGTAGCAGGTTGTACCAGTTTCATCCCCGCAAAGACACTACCTGGCGAGAGGTTGCCGAATTGAATAACCTCGGCATCTTTCATATCACCCGCCTCGCCGCCTCCTCCGATGGCAAACTCGCCATCGTGAACGGTGGTGAATGATGCGGAGGGTGGATTAAACTCGCTGGTGGATGCTGCCGGAGAGTAAGTGCTCAAAATCAACCCCCACCTTTCTACGGTTTTATAATTTCCTTTAAGGCCTTCACCGCTGCCTCCAATTGTTGGTCGCGGCCTTTGCTCACCGCTCCGGGGTCGTTTAGCACTTTTATGTCAGGTTCGAGTTGTTGGTTTTCGAGGTATTTGCCATCGTTGCCGACCATGCCCACCTGCGGAATGCCGAAGACCATTCCGTTTTGGAGGCTTTCCCACCACACGGCGGTTCCGGTTCCGGGCACGGGCATGCCGATGAGTTTTCCGATGCCGAGGGCTTTGTAAGTGTAGGGGAACATGTGGGCGTCGGAGTAATTGCTCTCGCTCATCACTACCACGGAGGGCTTCGTCCATTTGAATTGCGGCTCGTTGCCGAGGTTCTGGCCGCGGGGCATCAGGGTCATGTACTTTTTGCCGTCGAGGAAGGTGGCGAGGTCGTCGTGGAGCCAGCCACCGCCGTTGAAGCGGGTATCAACGACGAGTGCCTGTTTGCCGGCATTTTTGCCGAGCACCTCTTCATAGACTACGCGGTAGCTGGGGTCGCTCATGCTGCGGACATGCACATAGCCGATGGCGCCGCCGGAAAGGCTGTCCACAATATGGCGGCAGTTTTCGACCCAGCGGCGATAGCGGAGTTCGCCTTCTTCGGCCTGGCTAATGGGCTTCACCGTTTCGTCCCAGCGTTTGCCGGAGGCGGGGTAGAAGAGTGAAAGGAGGGTATTTTTAGCCGCCTTGCGGTTGAGCAGGTGATAAAGGTTGCCATTTTGAGCGAGTTCCTGGCCGTCTATTTTTTCAATGACAACGCCAGCTTTAATTTTAGAGTCGCTTTTTTGAACGGGGCTTTTTTCCATCACTTCGGCAATTTTGAGGCCCATGCCCGCGTAATTTTCGTCAAAGAAAAGTCCGAGGCAAGCTGTCTCATCGCCGTTTTCGACTTTCGGGCGGAAGCGGCCGCCGGTGTGGGAAGCATTGAGTTCGCCGAGCATTTCGCTCAGCATTTCGGCGAAGTCATAGTTGTTGTTGATGTAGGGCAAAAAGCGGCTGTATTCGTTTTTATAAAAATCCCAGTTCACGCCCTGAAGGTCGGTTTTGTAAAATTTCTTAGTGACTTGCCGCCAGGCATGGTCGAACAGATAGGCCCGCTCGACGGCTTCGTTGAGCACCATCTCGCCGTGGATGCTGATGCCTTCTTTTTTGCCATCCTCCACGGCTACTTTGGAGAGTTTGCCATCGGCGAGCACGAAGAGGTATTTCCCGTCCTTTTCCAAAATCAAATCGCCAACGTTGTCTGCATCGAGTTGCACCAGCATTTTTGTTTCTTTCGAGCGCAGGTTGGTTTGCCAGAGGTTGAAGCCTTTCTCGAATTTGGCGAGGTAAAACAGCTTCTCCCCGTCTTTCGACAACACGGCGCCGCTGAAACGGGAAGAATGGGCAGTCAGCCGCACCTTGCGGTCTTCGAGGCCATCGAGTTCTATTTTCACCGGTTCCACTTTTGTGCTGTCTTTTTTCTCCTCTTCTTTTTTCTTATCGTCATTTTCCGGTTCTTTCCCCAACTCGAATTCCTCTTCATCGAGCTTATATTTATCGTAAGCCTCCTGCGTGAAAAACATGCCGTAGGCGTCGAGTTCTCCACCCCAGCTCGCGTCATTTTTCATGCCGTCGCGGTCGGAGAACCACATCATCATTTTGCCGTCCATGGCCCAGGTTGGGTGCACGTTATTGTATCCGCTTTGGGTCAGGTTCACCACGTCTTTTCCGCCTTCGGCGCTGACGAGGCCGCATTGCGTAATCCATTGGTTGGGCTGGAGAAATTCCACCAAAAGCCATTTGCTGTCGGGCGACCAGGTGTAGTATTGGTCGCCGTCGGAGTAGGAGTAGTTTTTATCGCCGGGCATGATGAGGCGCGTTTTTTTCGTCTCTAAATTGACGACCTTCAGGGCGCTTCTTTCTTCCAGATAGGCCACCTCCTTCCCATCAGGGGAGTAAGCTGGTTGGAACTCCTCGGAAGGTGTGGCAGCGATGGGTTCTTCATGCAGCAGGGTCGAATTGAAAAAGTATTTTTCCTCCTGGCGGACCAGCGATGTTTGGTACACATTCCAACTGCCGCCGCGTTCGCCAGCGTAGAGGATGGAGCGGCCATCGGGGCTGAAGCTGATGGAGCGCTCCTGCTCCGGTGTGTTGGTGATGCGGCGGGTGGTGCCCTCCTTGACGGAGGCGGCGAACACTTCGCCACGATATACAAAGGCCACCTCTTTGCCGTTGGGCGACAGGGCCATTTCGGTGGCATCGCCCGTCACGGGTTCTATTTTTTCGGGGTTGTAGCGGCCATCGTTGCGCAGGGAGATAGCGACCTTTTGCGGCACGCCGCCCTCTTTCAAGGTGTACAGCTCGCCGTTGTAGCTGAAGCAGAGTGTGCCGTTTTGGCTGGCGCTGAGGTAGCGCACGGGGTGTTTTTCCATGAAAGTGAGTTGCGTGGAAGGGCCTCCGGCGAGGCTCATTTTGAAAACATTAAATGAACCATTCGCTTCGCTCAGGTAAAAAATGTCTTTTTCGCCGGTGGCGAAAACGGGGTTGCGGTCTTCGCCGGTGAAGGTGGTCAGTTGGGTGTATTTTCCAGTTTTTGGTTCGTACTTCCAAACATCACGTGTCACCGATGAGGTATGGTGCTTGCGGAATTCGTCTTCATACCCCTTGCGGTCGTGAAAAACCAGTACGCTTCCATCCGCATTGGTGCGGGTGTCCTGGGCGGGGGTTGTGATGATTTGTTTAGGCATGCCCCCGGCAATGGGAACTTTGTAAAGTTCCGGCAGCACGCCACTGGGGAATTGCTGGTTGGCCGCTGCATCCAGCCGGCTGGAGGTGAAGATGACGGCCTTATCATCTGCCGTAAAATCGCTGGGGTAGTCGCCCGACGAATGGAAGGTGAGGCGCGTGGCCTGCCCTCCGGAAGCTGGCATGACGAACACGTCGAAGTTGCCGTAGCGGTCGGAGGCGAAGGCGATGCTATTGCCGTCGTGCGACCACACGGGCATGAAGTCGTGGGCCTCGTGTACGGTGAGTAAAGTGGCGGTGCCACCTGCCGCATCCACTTTGTAGAGGTCGCCCTGGTAGCTGAAAACGATGGTGCTGCCGTCGGGTGAAATGGCTGGGTAGCGCAGCCAAAGCGGCGTTTGCTGGGCATGTAATGCAAGGGTGAAAAGAAGGGATGCCGCTAAAAAGTTGAGTGCTTTATACATGGTCAGGTGGATTTTTGTTTTGAGAGAGTGCGGGGCGAAGATAAGCAAGGGAGGGGAAAATCATAACTCACCGGTGTGCATCATTTGCGATGTTGACGGGAGGGGAATAAACCGTGTGTTCTTGTCAGAAAAACAAACAAACGACGAGTGAAAGATTAGAAAATCCGGGTGGAATCATATCAGTTTCTTCCGCCCGCCATTTCTTCAGGGAGAGGAGTATTATACCATGTGTCAGAATTTTGTAAAGATTCAGAACCTTTCCCTTTATGGGGCGTTCAGATGCAATCAAAAAAAAAGCTACCCAGTTATGAAAGGAATCCTACTATTAGTTTTTGGTGTTTTTGCCGCTTCCCTGCTTTTCGCCCAGCAACCTCCGGCAGGCGTTATGAAAGGCCAACCCCAAGGCCCCTCCATCACCGGAAGAATTACCGGCACATTGCTCGACAGCCTCACCGGCCAGCCCGTAGAATTCGCATCGGTAGTGCTCATTTCACAAAAAACCGGAAAGGAAGTGGACGGCACGGTGAGTGATGCAAAAGGCCAGTTCAAATTCCCGGAAGCCAAAATTGACCAGTACAAGATTTACTTTTCCTTTCTTGGCTACGATGAAAAATTTCTCCAGGATATTCAGTTAACGCCGGAAAAACCGGATGCCCGCCTTGACAATATTTTGCTCGTGCCCAGTTCCTTCATTTTGGAAGAAGTGACAGTGACGGGGGAGGCTTCGGTGGTGGAAAACAAGATTGACCGCATCGTCTATAACGCTGACAAAGACGTCACGCTGGGTTCCGGCGATGCCACCGATGTGCTGCGCAAAGTGCCGCTTCTGTCCGTTGACCTCGACGGCAACGTCTCGCTGCGCGGCTCCACCAACATTCAGATTTTAATCAATGGCAAGCCCAGTGGCATGTTCTCCAGCAACGTGGCCGATGCGCTAAAAATGTTTCCCGCTGACCAGATAAAAAGCGTGGAGGTCATCACTTCGCCTTCGGCAAAGTACGACGGGGAGGGCACGGCCGGCATCATCAACATCATCACTCAAAAAAAACAAGTGGACGGTTACACCGGCTCGCTCAATGTGGCTCCCGGCAACCGCCAGAATAATACATCGCTGAACATCAATGCCGCCAAAGGCCGGTTCGGTGTGAATGGCGGGGCCTTTGCCATGTATTCCAGCCCAAGAGATGGTGTCAACAAATTTGAGAGAGGCACTTTGGAAGGGGGCCAAAAACTTCCACCTACGTTTACCCAAAATGGCATTACCAATACCTCCCGCGTTGGTTATCGTGGCAACTTCGGCGCATTTTACGACATCAACGCCTACAATGCCATCAACTCCACGATTTCCTTCCACGGCCACAGCTTCGACCGGGATGGCACCACAGACGCCTATCTCCTACAGTCGGGCATAGAAGAGATAACAAGCCGCCAAAACGTCAACAATACCGCGGACCTCGGCTACGATTGGAACACCGACTACCGCCGCACCTTTCCTAATTCGGAGCGCGAATTCAGCCTCGGCGTACAGGTGAGCGGCAATCTGAACAACACGGATTCCAAATTGATGCAAACGGGCAATTTCGATTACCTCGGCATAGATGAGAAAAGCAAGAACGACGGCACCAACTTAGAAACCACCCTTCAGGCCGATTACGTCCACCCTTTTTCTAAAAATGTAAAATTGGAAACCGGCGCAAAAACCATTTTGCGAACTATCGACAGCAATTTTAATTACGACACGTTGAGCGTGCAACAGGACGTGTACCTGCGCGATGCCTCCCGCTCCGACGAATTCAACTACCGCCAAAATGTGTACGCCGGATATGCTTCGATGAATGTCAGTTTTGCCGAAAGGTATGGCCTGATTGCAGGTGTCAGGTACGAACAAACCGCCATCACCGGTGACTATAAATTCGATGCCACCGAGTTTGCGAGCGACTACGCAAACTGGCTGCCCAGCATTATCTTATCGCGCAAACTGAGCCAGTTCTCCAGCCTCAGGGCGAGCTACAATGAGCGGATTCAAAGGCCCAGCCTTCAATACATCAACCCGTACGTGGACCAACAGGACCGCAACAACATATCTTTCGGCAACCCGGCGGTGAAACCTGAAATCACGCACAATTTTGAGTTGGGGTACAACACCTTTGTCAAAGGCATCGTCTTGAATGCCTCGCTGTATTTCCGCCATACTGCCGACGTCATTGAGGACATCGTAAAGGTGGACGAAACGGAAGGATTTTCTTATAAAACTTACGACAACGTGGGCGTGGATAACTCCATCGGCCTCAGCCTTTTTGGCTCCGTAACACTGGCAAAAATCTGGCAAATACGCGGCAACTTCGACGCCCGCCGTGCCAGCTTGAAAAGCAACCTGCCCGATTTGACGCAGCAGAACACAGGCTACGAGTACAACTCTCACCTCAGCTCCACCGTCAGCCTGCCTGCCGGGTTAAGGGTCGAATTGTTTGGCATGTTCCGCAACCCGCGGGTGACGCTGCAAGGCACGCAGGCTACTTTCTGGATGTACAGCTTAGGCCTCCAAAAAGACCTGTTCAACAAACGGGGAAGTGTTGGCCTGCGCATGGTCAACCTCTTCAACCGGGCACTCCATTTCGATTCGGAACTACAAGGGCTGGACTTTTACCAAAACAGCTATTTCGAATATCCCTTCCGCTCCTATGGCCTCAGCTTCAACTACCGTTTCGGCAAGCTCGATTTCAAAACCAAAGAGGCAAAGAGTAAGGTGAAAAACGACGACCAGAAATCTGAAGGAGAGCAGAATTTTTGATTTTTTATTTTTGAGTGTTGGTGTTGCTCGCATTCCTAACTCATGGCTTAGGAACGTGTGCAAAACTTACCAAGTTATTTTGAGCACGTTTCTTATGGCCCCAAACTTATAAACATTTGTCATTCTCCCGGCATGCCCGCAAGCGGGCATTTTTTTAGCTTTGAGCCTTTCGAATAAAATCTCCTCAACTTTCAATCATGCCGCTAAAAATCCTCCTTTTTCTCAGCTTTATTTTTATTGGAATTCAGGCCCAGGCCCAGCGATACTCTCGGGTGAAAATCAGCCTCGATGCCAAACATACCATCGCCGGTTTGGCACAGATGGGCCTCGACGTGGAGCACGGCGAATATAGGCCGGGCAAGTACTTTACCGGAGAATTTGCCGATCACGAGCTGGCACAAATTCAGGCGAAAGGCTTTGACACGCAGGTGCTCATTGACGATTTGCTGGCCCACCTGAAAGCCCTGAATGAAAACCCGCAAACGCTCACTCGTGCACTGCCGCCCTGCTCCAACAGCAGCCCCATCGAATACCAAACGCCCGAAAACTATACCTACGGAAGCATGGGCGGCTACTACACCTATGCCGAAATGCTGAACCTGCTCGACACGATGGCGGCCAAATACCCTAATATTTTTAAAGCCCGGCAGCCGGTAAGCAACACCATGACCACCCACGAAGGCCGCCCCATTTATTGGGTGAAAATTTCAGACAACCCCGAAACCGAAGAAACCGCCGAGCCGCAGATTCTCTACACCGCCGTCCACCATGCACGTGAACCAAACAGCATGTCGCAGTTGGTTTTTTACCTCTGGTATCTGTTGGAAAATTACGAGACCAACCCCGAAGTGAAATACATCGTGGACAATTCAGAGCTGTACTTCATCCCCTGCGTCAACCCCGACGGGTACATTTACAATGAAACTACGAACCCCGATGGGGGAGGGTATTGGCGCAAGAACCGCCGCGACAATGGCGACGGCTCTTTCGGCGTGGACCTGAACCGCAATTACGGCTTCGAATGGGGCTACGACAACATTGGTTCTTCTCCCGCCACAGGTTCCGAAACTTACAGGGGGCCTTCTCCCTCCTCGGAGCCGGAAACCCAGATGGTACAGGAGTTTTGCCTCTCCCATCATTTCAAACTGGGGCTGAATTATCACACCTACAGCAACCTGCTCATCTGGCCCTGGGGCTACGCCAACGCAATCACTGATGACCACGAAACCTTTCAGCGTTTTGGCGAATTGCTCACCCAGGACAACCATTATGCCATGGGCCTCGCCACCCAAACTGTCGGTTACAACGTTAACGGCACCTCCGACGACTGGATGTACGGGACGACCGGCATGTACGCTATGACCCCCGAAGTAGGCCCCGGCTCGTGGGGGTTTTGGCCTCCTCAAACTGCCATTGACGGGCTGAACAAAGACGCCATGCGCA
>SCUG01000529.1 GCA_004297645.1 Saprospiraceae bacterium
ACTGCCAGTTTTTGAATGTCGGTATTTTCTACCGACATCCAAAAACTAAAACCCTCGCTAACCCGGCACTTTTGTTTGTTGATAACCGGGGTTGCTCAAATGGCTAAAGTCGAGCTTAGGTAACGTGTACGAAATAACATGTTCTTTTGAGGCTGTATCATAAGTCAACTATGGAATTAGCTTGACAATTTTTATTTCAACACAGAGACACGGAGGCACAGAGAACCAAACTCAACTCTGTGTTTCTGTGCCTCAGTGTTGAAGAATTTAGTCACAATTTTTTAGCAATGACTTATGATACAGCCTCAAAAGAACCCTTGTTGGTTTTTGGCCGCCGGAGGCGGCCAAAAACCAACAAGTTATTTTGAACATGCTACTATGCTGGTATTTTGAGCGGCAGGGTTTTTCCTGGCAAAATATCTGGATGCGTTTTCGGTTCACAATCGCAGGGTTCAAAACCCTGCCGCTCGGAGAGCTACCATGGTTTTTTGAATGTAAATCAAAATTTTCCACACCAGGCAATGCCAGAAAATCTCCTCACCATAAATAACCTCCACGTCCACTTCCCCACCGAAGCCGGGACGGTCGAAGCCGTGCGGGGCATTTCATTTTCATTAAAAAAAGGCGAGACCCTCGGCATCGTCGGGGAGAGCGGCTCCGGCAAATCCGTGACGGCGCTGTCCATTTTGGGGTTGCTGCCGGCGCCGGGGATAGTTGCCGGAGGGGAGATTCACTTTGCGCCAAAAGACGGCGAACCCGTTGATTTGGCGAAACTGCCTGAGCGGCAATTCCAGAAAATCCGGGGCGGTGAAATAGCCATGATTTTCCAGGAACCGATGACCTCGCTGAACCCCGTTTTCCGCTGCGGCGAGCAGGTGGCCGAAGCCATCCGGCTGCATCACAGCGTGGGCAATGAGGAGGCAAAAAGGCAAGTGCTTGCCCTTTTTGAAAAAGCCAAGCTCCCCGAACCGGAGCGCATTTACCGGGCCTACCCGCACCAGCTTTCCGGCGGACAGATTCAGCGGGTGATGATAGCGATGGCGCTGTCCGGCAACCCCTCGCTGCTCATCGCCGACGAACATACCAGCGCCCTCGATGTGTCCGTGCAGGCCGCCATCCTCGGCCTGCTCAACGAGCTGAAAACCGGGTGGGGCGGCTCCACCATTTTCATCAGCCACAACCTCGCCGTGGTAGCTCAGGTAGCCAGCCGGGTGCTCGTGATGAAAGCCGGCGAAATCGTAGAGCAGGGCAGGGTGGGGGAGGTTTTCAATAAACCGCAACACCTGTACACGCGGGAGCTTGTTTTGAACAGCGGATTGTCATCGGTGCACAGTCCGCAGTTCGCAGTCAGCAGTCCGCAGTCCGCAGTTCGCAGTCTGGCGGGCGGGGGGAGGGTGATGCTGATGCGGGAATTGAAGACCTGGTTTCCGGCGGCGAAGAATTTTTTCGGGAAGGCGAAAAGCTATGTCAAAGCGGTGGACGGGGTGACCTTGGAAATCTTGCCCGGCGAGACGCTCGGCCTGGCCGGCGAGTCTGGCAGCGGCAAAACGACGCTGGGCCGCAGCCTCTTGTTTTTACAAAAACCCACCTCCGGCGAAGTGTTTTATGGCGAACAAAACCTCGCCCGTCTCACGGACGGCAAGTGGAAAGCGCTGCGCAAAGATTTGCAAATCATTTTTCAAGACCCCTACTCTTCGCTCAATCCCCGCCTTCCCATTGGCCTGGCGCTGACGGAACCCATGCGGGTACACGGCATTTTATCCAACGAAAAAGAGCGGCGGCAGCGGGCAGTAGAATTGCTGGAAACGGTGGGTTTGGAGGCAGGCCATTTTTGGCGCTACCCCAACGAATTTTCAGGCGGGCAGCGGCAGCGCATTTGCATCGCACGGGCGCTGGCGCTCGAACCCCGGTTCATCGTCTGCGACGAATGCGTCTCGGCCCTCGACGTGACGGTGCAGGCGCAGGTGCTCAACTTGCTGATGAAGCTCAAAAATGAGCGGGGGCTGACCTACCTTTTTATCTCCCACGACCTCGCCGTCGTGCGGGCTGTCAGCGACCGCATCGCCGTGATGAAGGATGGGAAAATTGTGGAATTGGGTGCCACAGAAGAAGTTTACACCCACCCAAAATGCGCGTACACAAAGCAGCTTTTGGATGCTATTCCGAAGGGAACAATGAGGGAATTCTAACCTTTCTTCAGAGGAGGAACAATCTCCGTTTTCTCACCAAAATACTGCACGAAGCTCTGCATAGCTTCGGCGAGGTCTTGGTTTTGGGTGGCCTTGAAATAGGTCTCCGTCAGTGCCCGCAGAGTTTGGTAAAAAAAGCGGTCCATTTCTTTGACTTGCATGTCTTTGGTCCACAAGTCTATTTTCAGGGTATCAAGCGATTCACTGTCAAACAGGGAGAGCAGCATCGCCTTGCCGGGTTGGGTTTTGCCGGCAGTGGGGCCGTCGTCTGACAACCAGGCGATGGACACGGGGACGTTGTGGTCGTCGAGGCCAACGGTGATATTGATGGTGGAAGTCTTTGTGATTTTGTCCATATCCTTGAAACGAAGCTGGTCATGTGGAGTTGGTCATTTTTTCAGCGAGGCAGAAACTTCTGCGTCACTGCCAACGGCCGCAAATGTAAAGGGATTTTTCAAAACGGTCGAACAGCTTCGATTTCCGCCGCCAGCGCCTGCAACCAATGGGAGGGGTAGAAATGAACCCCCGGCTTGAAGCCCTGCGCTGCGCTGACCATTGCTTTGGCCACCACATCAGCTTCGATAGGCTTGTATTTGCTGAGCAGGCCGCCAGTGAAGCGGTCGAAGAGATTCCCGATTCTGCCAGCAATTTTTTCCCCGAAGCGGTTCTCGTTCCGTTCGCCCAGCAGCACCGATGGCCGGAAAATATGGATACTCCAAAACGGCAGCGTCTGCACAGCCTCCTCCAATTCTCCTTTGACTTTGCTGTAATAAAAAAGGGAATCCTTGCTGGCCCCGATGGAAGAAACAATCATCAATTGGTGGACATGGTTATTGACCGCCCTGCTGGCAGCTTGAAAAGCATAGGTGAAATCTACTTTGTAAAATGCCTCCCGGCTTCTTGCTTTCGCCATCGTAGTGCCCAGGCATAGGTAAAGGTCGTCGCCTTTGAGGAGGTGCCCGAATTTTTCAGGATGGTCCAAATCAATGACGTGTTGTACTAATTTTTTGTGCTCTATTCCCGCCGGCCGGCGCACGAATATCACCACCTTCTCGTATGCCGGATGCAGCAGTAAGAAGTTGACGAGATGCCTGCCTACCAGCCCCGTTGCACCAAATACAAGCGCTGTCTTATTGTCTTTTGTAATTTCCATATCACGGGGGAATGGGGTCACAGTGTGGCGGTATGGTGGTGCCCCGGTATTGGGGCTTACCCTTTCACGAACCTCCCGCTCCGAATCGCAGTGCCGGTTTTTATTTTTAAAAAATAGGTGCCTGCCGGGAGGTGGCTAATATCGAGCTTTTGACGGACATTCCCTTTTTGGTTGATTTTTCTATTTAAAACAAGACGGCCATCTGTATTAAAAACGGCCACATCCTGAGGGTTGCCGGAGGCGACCGAAAATTCAATTGTGACAAAATCATGGGCCGGGTTCGGGAATATCCGAATGGGGGCGCTGTGGGCGATGACAGGATTCACGGCAGTAGTCGTGTCAGGCGGCGCCTTGTACAGCAGCGAGTCAATGGGATAGGTCATAATAGAACGGGCGAAAGTGCCGGCGATGAGCTGGTTGTGCACGGGGTTCCACTCAAGGTCGAACGAGGGCACCCAGGGCATGTTGGTGCCGAGGCGTTTCCAGCTTTCGCCACTGTCAAGGGTGCCATAAATGCCGCCATCGGTAGCGGCAAAGATGACCGAGTCGGCGTGTCCGGGCAGCACAAACAGGTCGTTGATGGCCAGATTGGGGAGGTCGCCGGTGATGTCAATCCAGGTGCCGCCGCGGTCGTCGGAGCGGTGGAGGCGGGGGATGAACTCGTTGTCTTTGTACCCCGAATGGCTCACGTACACGCGGTCTTGTGCTTCCGGCGAGGCTTTGACATCGGTGACATAACGGTCGGGAAGGCCGGCGGAGAGGTTGGCCCAGGTGGCACCATCATCATCGCTGCGCCAAACATTGCCGTCGGAAGTGCCTACATAGAGCAGGCCCTGGAGGATGGGAGACTCCGCCAACGTGGTGATGTTGTGAAAGCTGGCCGGGAGAACCAGGCCGTCCGTGAGGTCTTCGCTGATGGTCTCGAAATTGGGGAAGACCCCCGCCGTGCTTTTGTACAACCGAAAGGTGCCGGTGTATAAAACATCGGGATTGTGCGGGCTAATGATGTAAGGCATGTTCCAGTTGCGGCGGTCGCTGCCGGAGATTCCATCGGTGGCGCCGTACCACGACAGGCCGCCATCGTCCGTGACGGCGATGTCGCCGTTTTGGGTTTCCACATAAAAAACCTGCGGGTCGCCGGGGTGAAATAGTGGTTGAAAGCCATCGCCCCCGTAAATGCGCTCCCATTCGCCAATAGCAGCGGCATTGCCACCCGTGGTGCCGTTATCTTGTGCGCCGCCGTAATACACATCCGGCTGGTGTGGGTTGTAAGCCACCCGGTAAAATTGGGTGGTGGGAATGTTCTCTATGTCCTCCCAGGTTGCGCCATTGTCGCCGGTTTTGTACAGTCCTCCATCGGTGGCGAGGTACAGGGTGTTGGAAGCCGAAAAGACGAGGTCGTGCTTGTCGGCATGCACGCTGTATTGCCACCACGGCGGGGTGAGGATATCCCACGACGCCGTGGCGGGGTTGCGGTGCCAAAGCTCGACTCCGAGGATATACAGTTCGTTGTCGTCCAAAGGATTTACAGCCATGCGGCTGAAATACCAGCCAAAACCGCCGAGGGCATCTTCCAGCCCGGTGATGTCAATGGGATTCCAGGTGGTGCCGCCATTTTCCGTTTTGTAAATACCAAAGAGTTGCGAGTTGGTGCCGGCGTACCGCACATACACTACGCCGGGGTTGGTGGATGAAATGGCGAGGCTTGTGCGGCCCAAATCTTCGCCGGGCAGGCCGTTGGTCATCTGCGTCCAGGTGGTGCCGCCATCGGTGGTTTTGAAAACCTTAGCGCCGGGGCCGTTGATGAGGCTTTCATGGTTGTTCCGAATGCGGTCCCAGCCACCGGCGTACAGCGTGTTGGGGTCGAATGGGTCCATCACCACATCGGTGATGCCGGCTTGGTCGCTGATGAAGAGCACCTGCGTCCAGGTGGTGCCACCATCGGTGGTTTTGTAAAGCCCTCGGTCGTTGTTGCGCTCGAAGGGCAGCCCCATCGTGCTCACGTAAATGGTGCTTGGTTCGGTGGGGTGTAGGATGATTTTGGTGATGATGCGCGGTGCCGTTGGGCCAAGGTTGGTCCAGGTGGCGCCGCCGTCGGTGCTTTTGTAAAGGCCGTCGCCGAGCATGGGGTAAAAGGTGATGTTGGGGTCGCCGGTGCCCACGTACACGGTTTCGGGATTATTGGGGTCTATGACGATGTCGCCGATGGCGGGCCAGAGTTGGTCGTCGAAAACGGGAACCCAGGCGGCGCCGCCGTCGGTGGTTTTCCAAACTCCACCGTTGGAAAAACCGGCGTAGATGGTGTTTTCATCCGTGGGGTGCACGGCGATGGTATTGGCGCGGGCGCCGATATTGCCGGGGCCTTGCACGGTCCATTCTGCGTCGAAGCCGGTACTCTTCACGGCGGCCATGATGCGGGCTTCCTTCATTGCCTGTTCGTATGCCTTGACGCTGAACTGGCTGTCGGGCCAGGTTCTTTGCATGAAAAAATACTCGTTCGGAAATTCCTTTGCTGCGAGGCGGTCAAGCGGGTTGCTCTTTTCATTCATGCAGCTACTGAAACTGAAAGCGAGAATAAAAATAGCGGCGGCGTGTAGATGTTTTCTTTTCATCGAAGTATAAAAATATGCGTGTGGTGAATGGAGTATTAACGCGGGATTTAAGCTCGACTTTAGCCATTTGAGCAACCCCGGTTATCAACAAACAAAAGTGCCGGGTTAGCGAGGGTTTTAGTTTTTGAATGTCGGTATTTTCTACCGACAT
>SCUG01000530.1 GCA_004297645.1 Saprospiraceae bacterium
CAAAAAAGTTGGAAAAACACCCTCAACCTACTCGAATACGTTTCGCAGTATGCCATTGCGGGTGACTTACAAGCCTGGATTATCCAGGAAGGTAAACTCGTGGAGCATCGCATCATCGAACCTTTAGGGGACAAGAGCGCCGTGCAAGCCTTTTTGGAAGGCCGTCAGTTGGTGCAAAAAACCGGCATGGAAAAAGAAGCTATGCATGCCCTCAATCGCGCCATTGAAAAATTCGAGCGTCATGCGTTAGCTTATGAGCGCCGCGGGTATGTCAATTTCAAGCTGCGCAACTATGAAGACGCCCTGTATGACTTTACCAAGTGCATTGACATCCACCCCAACCACCCTGACGCCTATTGGGGCCGTGCTAACACAAGGATAAAAAAACAAGACCTGCAAGGTGCTATCACCGACCTGGAAAAAGCCATCGACACCTCCATCCCTCACCAAGCTATTTATTGGAGTGCCCGCCGCCTGAAAGGTGAACTGCATCTGCAAACCGGCGAGTTTTCGAAAACTATTTTTGAATTGAAATTAGTGACAAAGCGCAAATTCAAAGAAGACGACCCGAACTACAAATGGCAAAAAAATGCCTTTTACAATTACGGCCGGGCCTTGTACGAATCCGGTGAATACGATCAAGCCGTTGAGGCCTTCAACAGCATGTTTGAATTCGATGCCTCCCGCGCCGAAACGCCGTCGAAAGCCGACCAATTCTTCAACCGGGGCCTTGCCCGCCAAAAGGCAGGTGAGAGTGGCTATGTCAACGATTTGAAAGAAGCCGCGGGCTACGGTTCCACAAAAGCAGTTGAATTGTTGGCAGAATTGACCTTACCAGTAAAATAGTTGAAACAATAAGAACCATGAAAATGGCCAAAGCTCGTACCGGCTTTGGCCATTTTTTATGCCTGACAACTGTCGTAAATCCGAGCCTAATTCCCGTCCGAAATTTTCTCCATGCGCACTATTGCTTTGCCCCTAACAGGTTTTTCCCGGCCTCAAGTTCGTTGAATTTTTGCAAGCCGCATTCCAGAAAGTCAGCATATTCGCTCGATTCCGGCGTGTACCCCACGGGGTTATTCAGCATCCTTCCGTCCGGCGAAAGCAGGACATAGTAAGGCTGAGAGTTGTTGTTGAAATTTTCGGTTTGCAGATACTGCCACTTGTGGCCGGTAGTGCGCAGTTTTCGGGTACCACCACTTTTCATGGGCACTGTTTTCTGCTCATTTTCAGGTAGGTCAATCTTTTCGTCCACATAAAGAGAGATGAGCACAAAGTCGTTCTTCAGGTATTTGTACACTTCTTTTGTGGGCCAAACATGCTCTTCCATTTTGCGGCAGTTCACGCAGGCATGACCGGTGAAGTCAATCATAATGGGCTTGTTTGAATTACGCGCATAAGCCAGGCCTTCGTCAAAGTTTTTGAAGCAGTTGAGGTTTTGTGGGCAGTCGCAGGGATAAAACCAACTGTAACAGGTAGGCGGGGCCAAGCCACTCAATAAGGTCAGTGGTTTAAACGAGCCAGCCTTATCATCATAAGTAAAACCGGTGGCGAGATAAATGGCAAAACTGAACGAAACCAATGCTAATACCCATCTGGCAACGGGGATTTTCTTCATCGGCGAGTCGTGCGGGAATCTGATTTTCCCCAAAAGATAAAGCCCCATGCCCACAAAGATGAGAAACCAAAGGGCGAGGAATGGTTCTATTTTCAGCAGACCCCAATGCTTCACCAAATCGGCGTTGGAAAGGAACTTGAGTGCCAGCGCCAGTTCAAGAAAACCGAGGACGACTTTCACCGTGGTCATCCAACTGCCAGATTTCGGCAATGAATTCAACCAGCTTGGGAAAGCGGCGAACAAACCAAACGGCAATGCCAGGGCCAACCCAAAACCGCCCATCCCTGCCGTTAGTTGTATGGCACCTCCTTCGGAAGACAATGCCCCTGCCAGCAGCGAGCCGAGTATAGGGCCAGTGCAGGAAAAAGAGACGAGGGCCAGTGTCAGCGCCATGAAAAATATCCCTAACAGGCCGCCAATACCTTCTGCGGAACTCGCCTTATTTGCCCAGCTACTCGGCAGTGTCAGCTCGAAATAGCCAAAAAATGACAGGGCGAATATGATGAAGATGAGGAAGAAAATGATATTCAGCCAAACGTTGGTGGAGATTTCATTTAAAATATCGGGGTTTACGGAGTCGAGCAGATGGAAAGGTAAGCTCAAAAGCAGGTACACCAGCAGTATGAAAAACCCGTATATGAAAGCGTTGAATAAGCCTTTGCTTTTGTTCCTGCTGCCTTTGGTGAAAAAGCTCACTGTCAGGGGTATCATCGGGAAGACGCAGGGCGTCAGCAGTGCCACCAGCCCGCCGAGGAATCCAAGAATGAAAATGCTCCACAATCCCTTTTTAGACTGATCGTCCGAACCTGTGTGGCCGCAATCGGCAGCCGTGGACTTATCAATGGTAATGTTGGTGTAGCTCCCGGCTTCGGTGGCAACAGCAGATTTCCCGGCAACTTCGCTACCGATGAGTGCCGTGAGCGTAGCTGGTATGACCTTGAATGGCACCTCCGCTGATGGCAAACATTTCGTGTCGTCGCAGGTCATAAAATAGACGTAGCCGCTTACGGGTTTTGAGGCATCCTGCACTTTAATTTTTTGGGTAAAAACTACTTCCCCTTTGTATTTGGTGATGTTCATTTCGAACATCGGGTCGTAGCCTTCCACTTTGTGGCCGCTTTGTTCGGCTACCTTGCCAAGAGCTTCCACATTATCGCTTTTGTCCAGTACGAACTCGGTAGGTTCCGGGCCACCCTTATCGAGAAACTGGGAGTATATGTACCAGCCTTTCTGGAGGGTCGCTTTATAGGCAAGGTTGTATTCCTGGCCGTTGACTTTTTCAATAGTGAGCGACCAGGTGGCGGGGTTTTCCATTCCATTTTTCAGGCCACCAGAAATGGCTGCCACAGGAATCTCGCTGGCAGACGCATCTGCCGTTTTGGTCGTGGCTTCGGGGGTAGAAGGCCGGGCAGTCTGTTTTGAGGCGGGCTTGTCCGTTGCGGCAGCGGCCGGTTTTAAATCAAAAGAAAAATCAACTTCGGCAGGTGGCAGACAGCGCGTATTATCGCAAGTCATAAATTCGAGGTAGCCGGTGATGGGCTTCGAGGCATCGCTGACTTTTACCCGTTGGGTAAAGGTCACTTTTTCAGAAAACTTGATCACTTTCATATTGTCGAACAGGGGGTCGTTCAGTTCTTTCCGGTGCTCCGAAGTTTCGACGTTTTTACCAGCGAGGGAAAAATGGGGCTTTGGGTCAAAAGTAAAGCTGGTGGCTACGGGGCCTTCATCACTTTCGAGGTATTGGGAGTAAATCGTCCAGCCGTTGTCAAGACGAGCTGTGAACATGAGGTCGTATTGGCTGTCGTTGACTTGTTTGGAGGAAAACTCCCATTTGACGGGCTTGAGAATTTGGCCCGAGGCCGGGAGGTAAAAAATCAGAAAAGCGGAAAGTATGGCAAACTTTCTCATGATGAAGGATTTGTTACAGATTTATCGTTGGCAACCAAAGGCTGCTTTTACAGGCATTGATATTTGGTGCAAAATTTTGCAAAAGTGAAAGCATGGCATAAATCGAAGGGAGAAGCCATGGTTCAGTTGGCCATTTGTCAGGCAATTATTTTAGCGAGAAAGCGAACTCCACGTCAGTGGGTGGAAGGCACCGCTGGTTGTCGCAAGTCATAAATTCGAGGTAGCCGGTGAGCCGGGTTTCGCCGGTCACTTTTACGCGTTGGGTAAAAGTGGGCTCGCCAGAAAATTTCACGATGTTCATCATGAAAAGCTCATCGTAACCTTCGTGTTTGTCGCCTTTTTCCTTGGCTTTCCCAATGAGTTCTACTTTGGTTTTTTTTTCAAAATTGAAAGAAGTGGGAATGGGGCCTTCATCCGAATCCAAAAATTGAGAATAGATGTACCAGCCATTTTGAATGTGGGCAGTAAAAACGAGGTCGTATTCTCCGGGGCTGACCTGAGTGGATTGGAAAGACCATTTGACGGGGTTGAGCTGACCGAAGGCCAAGCCTGCGGCGGAAAATGCTACTGAAAGCAGGAGTATTTTTTTCATAAAAAATTAGGTTCGGATTCTAACTGGTGGACAAAAATAATGCGCCAAAACCGGCTGGGTTGTGGCGCCCTTTAACTATAATAATATTTTAACGGAGTGATTAACAAAACGCCGCGAGTGGTTAACAGTTGGCGGGTGCCAAGCCGCTCCAGGCGTTCCGCTTCCTGTTTTAAAACCAGGCAGAGCCGAAGCCCCGGAACGGCCAGGGTATTCCCACCAGCACCAAAACCAGGGCAGCGAAATAATACTGGAAAGTCGTTTTGAATTTCAGATTCTCTTCGGTGGCCTTTTTCGTTTTGGTGTATCCGATGGTAATCAGGGCGATGGCCAGCACCATAATCAAGCTGTGTTCAGCCGTGAAAAAACGGGTGAGAGCCACCTTCATGGTATCGCCGGAAAAGGCAACTTTGTCGCTTATAAAATACAGTGTCAGTCCCAGCAGAAGCTGGAGGTGGGCTGAAAGCATAGTGAAAAAATTGAGCTTGCCGTCGGCCTCGGTGAAGGGGGCATTGGAGCGCCACTTCAGCAGTGCTTTAAAAGTGGCCGCCACCAGCAGTAGCAGAACGATCCAGCGAAATCCGGAGTGTGCGTGTATTATTCCATTGAGCATAGTTCAGAATTTTGATGAATTTCGATGTTGACCCGCAAATGTAAACATACCCCCTCATTTTGCAACATGGCCCCAGCTATCGCCAGCCTTTCATACCTTCTCTATCAGCCACCAGGCAGGGATGTGCCTTTTCTCTATCTTGTAATTTTGAGTGATGTATTTGCCGATGTGCTCCATCGCCTCTTCAACGTCGTCAGTCAGTTTTATCAAATTTAAGTTCTCCGAAGAAATGGTTTTTTGTGCCACCATAAAGTGCAGGTACTCCATCAACGGGGAGTAATAATCCTTGCCAATGAGTACGATGGGAAACCGGGCAATTATCTTAGTCTGCACGAGGGTTAGCGTCTCAAACATCTCGTCCATTGTGCCCCAGCCGCCGGGCATGACCACGAAGGCGTATGAGTATTTTAGCAGCAGCACTTTCCGCACGAAGAAATACCGGATGGTCACCCATTTGTGCATGTAGGGGTTGGGGAGTTGTTCATAAGGCAGCACCACATTGCAGCCCGCCGATTTGCCGCCTGCCTCGAAGGCTCCCCGGTTGGCAGCCTCCATAATGCCGGGGCCTCCGCCAGTCAGGGTTGTGAATCCCATGGCGGCAATGGCTTTGCCCACCTTTCTGGCTTTTTGGTAATAGGCATGGCCTTCCCCGAACCGGGCGGAGCCAAACACCGTGATGCAAGGCCCTACAAAATGGAGTACCCGGAAGCCTTTGATGAATTGGAACAAGACGCGAAACACAAACCCCAACTCAGCACTTCTGCTTTTGGGGCCACTCAGGTACTGGGTTTCTTTTGGTTCAAGAATGGGGGCGGGCCTTTTTGCTCTTAATGTCATGATGCATGATGTGTTTTTGCGGCGCGAAATTTAAGAAGCCGTAGCCGGGAATAAGCATAAATCCAAAGGTTTCAACGGGCATAAAAATAAGGGAACGGCACCACTATGCCGTTCCCTTATTATTTGTGCTTGCCGTGTTGTCTTATTCTTCCTCTACCGGTTTTTCCTGTGCCTGCGGTTCCAATTCCGGGGTGCCGTTATGGGAGGGTTTTTGTGCTATTTCTTGCGGGGCGAAAGGCCACGGGCCTATTAGTTTTTCCAAATCGGATTTTATCAAAACCTCTTTTTCCAATAGCTGGCGAGCCAGTATTTCGAGTTCCTCCCGCTTTTCGGTCAGCAGTTGTTTTGCCCTTTCAAACTGGGCATTGACCATACCCCGAACTTCTGCGTCAATCATGCTTGAGGTTTCTTCGGAATAGGGCTTGGTGAAGCTGTCATTTTGCATCCCGTAAAAAGAAACCTGACCCACTTTTTCGTTCATGCCGAAAACGGCGACCATGCTATAAGCCATCTTGGTCACCTGGTCGAGATCGTTTTGGGCACCTGTTGATATTTTACCAAAAACGATCGCTTCGGCGGCACGGCCGCCAAACGTCATACACATGCGGTCGAGCAATTGCTCGGTGCGGGTGATGTATTCTTCTTTCGGCAAATATTGGGCGTAGCCCAAAGTGCCGATGCCGCGCGGCACGATGGTCACTTTCACCAATGGGGAAGCATGTTCGAGAAACCAGCCGCAGATGGCGTGCCCGGCCTCATGGTAGGCTATAATTTTCTTTTCTCCCGGAGAAATGAGTTTGTTCTTTTTTTCCAATCCGCCTATCACGCGGTCGAGGGCGTAATTGAAATCGTCCATATCCACTTCGTCTTTGTTGCGACGGGCGGCAATAAGCGCGGATTCGTTGCACACGTTGGCGATTTCAGCGCCGGCGAACCCAGGTGTCATTTCCGACAGAATCATAGGGTTCACTTCCGGGTTGGTTTTTATGCTTTTCAGGTGAACCTTGAAAATGGCTTCGCGTCCTTTCAGGTCGGGCCGGTCAATAGAGATGAGACGGTCAAACCGGCCAGGGCGCATCAGGGCTGAGTCGAGCACATCGGGCCGGTTGGTGGCGGCGACAAGAATAACGCCCTTATCCGTGGGGAATCCATCCATTTCTACCAGTAGTTGGTTGAGGGTGTTTTCTCTTTCGTCGTTTCCGCCCTGGATGCCATTGCGGCCACGGGCACGCCCGACGGCGTCTATTTCGTCAATGAAGACAATACAGGGTGCTTTTTCGCGGGCCTGTTTGAACAGGTCGCGCACCCTTGAGGCGCCTACACCCACAAACATTTCCACAAACTCGGAACCCGAAATGGAGAAAAAGGGGACGTCGGCTTCGCCTGCAACGGCTTTTGCGAGCAGGGTTTTCCCGGTGCCGGGAGGGCCGATGAGCAGCACGCCTTTAGGTATTTTGCCGCCGAGTGCCGTATATTTTTTCGGATTTTTGAGGAAATCAACGACCTCGACCACTTCTTCCTTTGCCTCTTCCAGGCCAGCCACGTCTTTGAAGGTAACATTCACTTTGGAGTTTTGGTCGAACAGGGTCGCTTTCGATTTGCCGATATTGAACAGTTGCCCCCCTGGACCGCCGGCACCTCCACCTACCCGCCGCATGATGAACAGCCAAACCAATATGATAATGGCTATCGGAAACAGCCAGCTTAAAATGGGGGCCAGCCAGTTGGTCTTGTCTTCATAAGTGCTGTGAAACTTGGCTTCTTCCGAAAGGGAGTTAGTGAGGTTGTCCAGTTTGGTGGCAAAGTTTTCTGGTGGCCCTACATCGAAGATGTAGTGCGGGCGCGCTTTTCCAAAACTGCTTTTGCTGGCGTCTTTGTATTCCGGCTTGTTCAGCGCCCTTTCTTTCAGATAAACGTAGGCATACTTTTGATTGATGACCTCGAGTTTATCCACGTCGCCGGCAGTAGCCATTTCAGTAAACTTTTCAAAGGTTATAGGCTCGCTGGTGTTGCTCGGCAGATTGATAAATTGCAAACCGATGAGGAATAATGCCACGACGGCGTAAATCCAGTAAGCATTGAACTTCGAAGTGTTCTTGTTCTTATTTTTATTTTCCTGGTTATTATTTTCCATTAAAATGCCTGATTAAACTTCGCTTTTCCCCAAAACAGCCAAAGATGCCTTTCGTTTACTCCCCAAAGGTCTTTTTCAATAGACGTTTAAAAAACAACGAGTTATAAATTGCCGTACTCTGTGAATTTTGCATCACTCCAAAGATCTTCCAATTCGTAAAAATTTCTCGTCTCTTTATAAAAAACATGTACCACGGTGTTGAAATAATCCATACATATCCACCGGGAGTTGTGGGCACCTTCGATGTGTACCGGCAACTGGCCGTCTTCTTCTTTGAGTCTTTTCTTGATGTTTTCGGCAATGGCTCTTACCTGGGTATTGGAGTCGCCTTCACAAATGATAAAGAAATCGGTAGGTGCATCGCACAACTCGCGCATATCCAACTTCAGAATGTTCTTTCCTTTAATATCCTGGATGCTATCAATAATGAGTGTGTTGAACGCTTCAACGGAAGGGGGATTACTTTTTAGAACAGCTTGTACGCTCAAAATGGAGATTTATTTACTTTTGGAATCCAGACACAAGTTAGCGGCTTTTGGGGAGCAGCGTCTTTCTTCCCAAAGGATGATGAAATAGTATTTATTTAAGAATTGGATTGCTCATTTACCGCTTTTGCGCCAAACGAATAAAAACTAAAAGTACGAATAATATCCCTTTGCACCAGCTCGACACCCTGTTTGTAGGCCGTGTATTTCACGATTTGCCGGAGGTGGATTCTACCAATGCGCATGCGCTATCTTTATTATCAAAAAGCAAACCACCCGAAGGAACTGTTATCTCGGCCCGGCATCAATACGCCGGAAGAGGACAAATTGGTGGCGGATGGGAAAGCGCACCCGGCAAAAATATCACACTTAGCGTTATAATGTATCCGGTATTTTTAACGGTAGCCCGGCAATTTCAATTCAACCAGGCCATTTCGCTGGCACTCTGCGAGTTTGTTGCTGCGCAAATTCCTA
>SCUG01000531.1 GCA_004297645.1 Saprospiraceae bacterium
GAGGCCTGCCAGTTGAACACCGGTGCACCGGGCTGCATCACCGAAGCAATGCCGGTGGTTTTGCCTGTGGGATACGACGGTATTCCGGGGAATGAAGTGGCAGGTATCCACCCATCGTTGGAGGGGTCGAGGATAATGTTGCTGTACGGGTCGCCGATGCGAATCTGCCCATCCACCACGTACTGAAAGGCATAGAATTCACCAGGAGTCAGGCCGTCCACCTGTATCCACCAGGTGGAGCCATCGGGAGTGCGTTTGAGTTGGTAATCGGTATGCAGTTGCCAGCCATTGAAATCACCAATGAGAAAAACATGCTGTTTGCCGGGAGCAAAAAGTGCGAACACCACCGAGGTGTCGCCGATGTAATTTATGCCCAACGCTGTCCCCGGCGGCAGGGCCGCTTCGATATTGCTGGCAGGCACCAGATACGTGAATGACTGCACGGCGGAATCCGGGCCATCTACCGCCAAAAATTCCACCAAATGCGTGCCGCCAGTAGTCACCTGAATTTCATAATCCAAACTGGTACCGTTGGTGGAAAAAAGCAATGTACCATTGTCAAACAGCGACAGAGTGGCCGGCTGAGACGAGGCGCCGCTCACCTGCACATTGCCACCAAGGGTGGTAAAAACCGCCTGCTCTGCCGGGCTGAGGATGGTGGCAGTCAGGGCGGCGTTGCCGGGGTACACGTCGTAATAAATATCAGAACCGCCGGTGCCCTTTCCTTCCAGCGAGCCATTGCCATTGCGAAAAACGAAGGCCATTTTCATGATTACCTCCACGGGGTTGGTGACGCCGTAATAGGCTTTGATGGTAGGGGCAATGGCATAGCTGTAAACATCGGGCTGGCCTGATACCGGTGTCATTTTCCAGGCGGCATTGGGCACGCCCCAGGAAGTCACCACATGCTTCCAGTCGCTGTCAGAGGTACTTTGATTAGTGATGAGTCCCGTGTGCAAATACACGTCGCAATTGCAGCCGGCCAGGCCGGCTGTACCCTGGGTGGCATCGAAGAAAACCGTCACGGGCTGGCCGGAAGTGGGGAACACAGGCTCGGTCCAAATAATTTGGGAAAACAGGTACAGCGGGGCGAAAAGCCCTGTGAGTGAAAGCGCAAGTAGTTTATTCATGATGATAATCTTAGAATTTTGTAGAAAAAAAAGTAGCCGTTCAATCGAACTGATTTCCTTTGAAATCATCTATGTCGCGCCGCTCTCTTTTGGTGGGGCGGCCCGCGCCGTGTTCTCTTTTTTCGATGCCCGACTTGCCAACGAACCAGGTGTTGTATTTGTTCAATTCTTCTTCAGCGGTCAAATTCTCAAAACACTCTTGGGCCAAAGGCGCCGCTACTCTTTTTTCTATCAGTTTTTTCACCAAAAACTCAAATTCAAATCCGTCCTTGCGCACGTGCACATGCTGGCCCAAACTCACCGTGCCGGAGGGTTTCACGACTGACTCGCCGATTCGCACTTTGCCCGCCTTGCACATGTCGGAAGCTATGGTTCTCGATTTGAAAATGCGTACGCTCCACAGCCATTTGTCTATTCTTACTTTATC
>SCUG01000532.1 GCA_004297645.1 Saprospiraceae bacterium
CCACTCTAAACCAATAGAAAGTGCCTCGTACGCATCCAGCCTCAGCCCCACAATGAATGGTACTGATAAAGCGGTTGCTTTTTTGCCCGCTTCCGGAAATTTATCCTTGTCTGTAGCTTCTTTTACCATTACGGTCGAATTGGCATTTATAATACCGATACCTGTTGCTAAATAAGGAGAGATATTGGCTTTGAAAATCCCACCGCTCGCGTAACGGTTTTTACCGAATGGATGATACTCCACCTGCAAGCCAAGTTCAGTTAATTTCGATTCAAAACTCCATCCTCTTGCTTGCCTCGTAGTTGAGTTTGCATCATCCCCGGAGATGAAACCATAGTACAGGCTGCCTTTAATTTTAAACAATGGACTCAGGTGATACCTCGTAAAAATGCCAACGGATAAACTCGTTTTGGTCAGATCAATTGGGTCTTGAACCAAATCGCCCTGGTAGTTGGCAAATCCCAAAAAAACACCCATCTCAAGATTATTTTGCGATTGAAGAGCAAATGGCAAGAGAAGGAAAAGCACTATTACAATAGGTTTCATTTTCAGTGAGTTTGTAAGTGAAAAGCTGAGTTGTTATACAAAGAATGCACTTGGTTAAATGAGAATTGATGATGATAGCGGGTTAAAAAATATTTTGTATGAAGTAACATCTATCGCGTGGTGACTGAAGCCAATTCAAACTGGTAAACACCCCCTCCTCCTTAATGAATGGGGTAAGATGGATGCCTGAGACAAAGAAAAGCGAAACTAAGAAGATTTTTTTCATGCTTTGTCAATGGATTCCACCCGCGGTGCTAATTTTTGCTCTATCGCCACCAGCACTTCCAGTGCTGCCTTGAGGCTATGCACTTTTTCTTTTACCATAATTAAACTCCGGGGTGCCTTTTTCAGGCTCATGCCCCATTTGGTACCCTGGCTTCCGATGAGCTGAAATATTTGTTCAAAGACCGCACTATCGTAATAGGGCGACTGCGGGTTTTCCACAAAATAGCATTGCAGCTTTTTGCTTTTCAGTACAATTCGCTCAAAGCCGAGGTTCCGGGCCGCCCATCTGAGTTTCAGCCCCTCGAAAAGCTCTAAGATGGAAGCGGGCACGTCGCCGAAACGGTCTTTCAATTCGCCTCCTAATTGGAGCAAGGCTTCTTGCGTTTCTATCTGGTCAATTCTGGAATACAGGTTCAGCCGCTCCGATACGCTGCTCACGTAATCGTCGGGGATGTGCATTTCGGTATCGGTATCTATTTGCACATCTTTGACGAAAGCTTTCCGCTTGGCCAGTTCTTCTTTAAACACCTCTTTGAAATCCGTCTCTTTCAATTCCTGAATGGCCTCTTCCAGAATGCGCTGAAAGGTTTCGTAGCCTATGTCCGCGATAAACCCGCTCTGCTCGCCGCCGAGAAGGTTGCCCGCCCCGCGGATGTCGAGGTCGCGCATGGCGATTTCAAAACCGCTGCCGAGGTCGCTGAATTCCTCGATGGTGCGCAGGCGCTTTCGGGCATCGGTAGTGAGGACAGACATAGGTGGACAGAAAAGGTAGCAATATGCCTTTTTGTTCGAACGCCCGATGCGGCCCCGCAATTGGTGGAGGTCGCTGAGGCCGAATTGGTGGGCATTGTTGAGTATCATCGTGTTGGCGTTGGGGATGTCGAGGCCCGTCTCGATGATGTTGGTGCAGGCGAGCACATCGAACCTTTTTTCGATGAAATCGAGGAGTGTCGTTTCCAACTTGTTGCTTTCCATTTGGCCGTGGGCCATAGCGATGTCCACATCGGGGCAAAGGCGCTGGAGGAGGGCCATTATGCCGGGAAGTGTTTTTACCCGGTTGTGCACGAAGAAAACCTGCCCGCCGCGCTGCACCTCTTTGTAAATGGCGTCTTTAATGAGCGCTTCATTGAACACGCGTATTTCGGTGTGAATAGGTTGCCGGTTGGGAGGCGGGGTGCGGATGATGGACAGGTCGCGGGCGGCCATGAGGCTGAACTGGAGGGTGCGCGGGATGGGCGTCGCCGTGAGGGTCAGTGTGTCCACATTGACCTTAAAATTGCGGAGTTTTTCTTTTGCGGCTACGCCGAATTTCTGCTCCTCGTCCACCACCAGGAGGCCGAGGTCTTTGAATTTCACCTCTTTGTTGAGCAGGCCGTGCGTTCCGATGATGATGTCTATTTTTCCTTCTTTGAGGTTGTCGAAAATCTCCTTCCGCTCTTTGGTGCTGCGAAAGCGGTTGACGTAGTCGATTTTTAGGTTGAATGCCGCGAGCCGTTCGCTAAAGGTCTTGAAATGTTGCAACGCCAGGATGGTCGTCGGCACCAACACGGCCACCTGCTTGCCATCGAGCACGGCTTTGAAAGCGCCGCGGATAGCCACTTCCGTTTTTCCAAAACCAACGTCGCCGCAGATGAGGCGGTCCATCGGGTGCATTTTCATCATGTCCTCTTTCACGTCAATGGTGGCCTTTTCCTGGTCGGGGGTATCTTCATAAATGAAGGAAGCCTCCAACTCGGTTTGGAGATAGTTGTCGGGGGAGAAGCCAAAGCCTTGGGAAGCCTTTCGCAATGCGTAGAGTCTGATGAGTTCTTTGGCGATGTCCTTTATCTTCTTCTTGGTTTTGCGTTTGAGGTTTTGCCAGGCGTCGGAGCCGAGTTTGCTCAGGGTTGGCACCGTGCCGTCTTTGCCGGTGAATTTCGAAATCTTGTGAAGCGAATTGATGCTGACGTACAGCACGTCGTTGTTTTTATAAAAAATGCGCACCGATTCCTGCGTGTGCCCGTTTACGGTAATTTTTTCCAGCCCTGAATACTGGCCCACCCCGTGGTCTATGTGCACCACGAAATCGCCGGACTTCAACTCCCTGAGCATTTTCAGGCTCATGGCCTTGTCAGCGGTGAAGCCCCGCCTCAGATGGTAGTGATGGTGCCGCTGAAAAATCTGGTGGTCGGTGTAACAGGCTATTTTCAATTCTTCATCCACAAATCCCTGATGGATGGCTTTCATCACAGGCTCGAATTTCGCGCGTGGCTGGCCGCCGTCTTCCGAGAGGTCTTCAAAAATGTGGTGGAAACGCTCGATTTGTTTGGGATTATCGGCGAAGATGAAATTCTCGATTCCCGCTGTGGCATTGCCGCTCAGGTTGTGGATGAGGAGCGAGAAATTTTTGTTGAAACTTGGTTGCGATCTGGTTTTGAACCTCATCGCCGGGCGCCACTCGCCCGGCAGAATGGCAGATGGGGCCGGCCCCATGGAAATCAGGGGATATTTCTGGACTTCTTCTATCACTTCATGCGGCCGGATGAAGGCCCGGTCGCGAAAGAATCCGGCCAGTTCGCTCTCTTCGAGTAGCGCGATGGTTTTGGTAAACTCCTCCGCTTTTTCAAAACAAATCTGAAGCTTGTCCACCAGCATGGAAAAGTCTTGCACCCATACCACGGTGCCCGGCGGCAGCACCTTGAGCAACGATACCTTTTGCTCCCTGCTGAATTTGGTGTTAATGTTCGGCACGATGGATACCCTGGCGATGTTTTGCACCGAAAGCTGCGTCAGGGGGTCGAAGGTGCGGATGCTCTCCACGTCTTCGTCGAACAACTCAATGCGGTAGGGGTAGTCGTTGCCGTAGCTAAAAATATCCACGATGGCGCCGCGGATGGAAAATTGGCCCGGTTCGTACACGAAATCCTCCCGCTCGAACCCATATTCGATGAGCATTTCGATGATGAAATCAATGTCCATCATTTCGCCGGAGGCGATTTCGATACGCGTGCCTTCCAGCACTTCCGGTGCCACCACTTTTTCAAACAAGGCCTCCGGGTAACTTATGATGACTTCCGGGCTGCCCCCGGCCGAGCTTATTTTATTGATGGTTTCCGTTCGTTCCAGCACATTGGTGTGGTTCAATTGCTCGAAATACAACGGGCGCTTGAACGAGTCGGGGAAAAATAGAACGGGTTTTTTCTCCAGCAAATTGGCTAAGGTATTTTGCAGGTAGGCGGCCTCTTCTTTATCAGTGGCTATGTAAAGTTGGGGGCGGGGATGGGCGAGGTACGTTCCCGCCAGGACAAAGCACTCCTGTGCACCGGCCATTCCACTGAGTTGCAAACGGGCAGGTGAGGCATCGTCGAGAGAAGTGTTGATTTTACCGGTTCGTGCATCGTCCCGGTAAAGGGCGAGAATGCGCTCCAAATTTTTCACGGGCGCAAATGTAGGCGTAGAGAAGCGCCCGGTGGGTAGCGGCAGGCAAATATTTTTTTCGCCCAGGTCAGGGCTTTTTTACCACCACTTTCGCTGCGTTTACATCGGCGGTGGATTCGGGCATCAGCGGAATGACCTGCTGCAATACCGTCGAAAAACTGATGCCCAAGGTGTTCAGCCTAATCACGGCAGGCAGGTAATCTTTGCTGGAAACGCTCATGCTGTACACCCTTTCAAGGTCGAGTGGTATCAGGTAATCTTCGCAGTTGGCGTTGATGTAGAAGGTGCGGGTTCCGCCGAGGGTCAGGTCGGCGAGTTCGATTCTTACGTCGCAGAGCGCCATGCTATCGAGTGCGTTGACAAACCGGGGGTTCAATTCCACGTACATCTGCGCACGGTAAATATCGCTGGGCAAGGTGCCGATGTGTGTACCGTCGTTTACGCCGCCGGGCCGGTTCGACGAGAAATACCCGCTTTTGGTGCGAGTGTGAAAGGTGAAGTATTGCTCGTCGAAACTGCTGTTGAGGGGGTAGCCAAGGTTTTCCGGCTCCGACCAGGTTTGAGGCCCCGTTTTTTTACTTCTAAAAATATCGAACCCACCCATGCTTTCGCGGCCCTCGGTGCTGAAAAACAAGGTCTGGCTGGCTTGGTGAAAATAGGGTGTCACGTCATCGAGGGGCGTATTGATGGGCAGGGGGAATGGCTCACCATAGCTTCCGTCGCGTTCTATCACGCTACCCCAGATATCCAATGCCCCCATGCCGCCGGGCCTGTTGGTCACAAAATAAAGCACCTCCTTCCTAAGAGTGCGATCGTAGCCTATGCCTGGCTGTGTGGCCGTATAATTTTGGTAATTGATAACGGAAGGAAGGATTTTCGGGCGCTCCCATTGGCCGTCGAAGTTCTTCATGCGCACGTAAATTTTGCATGGCGAGCTGGCTCCATCCGGTGTTTTTTCGCACAGCGAAAAATACATCCTTTGGGCATCGGCTGTAAGAGCGGTATTTATGGCACCGCCTTCCTTTCCGGCAGGGTTGGCATCGGAGGTTTGGGCCGGGAAGTCGAGAATGGCGGAATAAATTCTTTCTGCGGGAGCTGATTTCCCACCCGCGGGGCGGGAAGAAAAATAGAGCTTACCGGCATAGCGCAGTGGGGCGAAGTCGTCGTTTTCCGTATTTACATTCAGCCCGGCGTTGACCACATCTAATTTCACGGGGTGCAGTTCCTGCCCCAAAGCCCACCGGCAGTTTGCCAGCTCTTTTGCTGCAATTTCGTGATAAACTCCCTCCTTGTTTTTTTGGTATTCTTCGAAAGCGGCGATGGCCTCTTCGTAACGGCCGAGGGCTTTGAGCGCCAAAGCCTGGTGGTAGGTGGCATCGGCCAATGCTCCGGATTGTTCCTCCTTAGCAATGCGCCCAAAATAATTTGCTGCTAAGTAATAGGCTTCGAGTTGCTGTGCTATCTGCCCGGCCTTGAATAGCAAATCGGGGCGATGCTCCTGATTGAGCAATACCTCATAGTGATTGAGTGCTGTGATGTAATCCCCTTTTTCGCAGGCTTTCAATGCCTGCTTTTCGTATTTGCTGAGTGATTGCCCGCTTGCAAAAAAGGTGAAAAGAGACAGCCCCAGGGTGATAAAAATGTAACTGGATGGTGTTCTCATAATTTTTTAATCTCGCACACTTTCTCTCTTTTCGTGCCCTCTGGCGCCCTCATCCTTCTGCAAGGGTTACGCCATATCTGGCCGGCCAAGAGATTTTCTTGAAAATTTTGCCGCTACAGGACGATGCGAGTAGTAATTACTCAAAGGTCTTAAACCGGCAAAATTGTTTGAGGTGTAACAAAAATGTAAGGAGCTTGATGCTACCAAGTAGCGCGCCTTTATACTGCCAACTTTCCCATTCACATGAAATGCCCTGGCATTGACGGAGGTCACCGAACGCAGCACTTCCAACGCAGGCCTGCCATAATCTGCCATCATTTCTAATTTCTTCACATCGCCGCCGCTGGCGAAAACACCCTCTTCTCCAGCAGCGCAAATCCTACCCCTCGCCTCCGGCGCCTCGCCGAAGCTCATTCGTTTTTGAGCAATGCGGAATGGTTCGGCTGGAGAGTCTTTATCGCAACCCTGGTATTGCGAGATGGCGTGACCGCTGGCGAGGGCGGGTAACAGGAACAGGCACTGGCTTTTCATAGAAAAAACAAAAGCCAGCACTATCAGAGTGGAAAGCCATGCGTAGGGGTGGTAGTTTTGCGTTCTCATAGTCGTTGTATTTCACGATGCCTTCGAAAGGTCAGCAATAATAATGAATCTTGATGAGCCGATGAAAAAAATACTTCTCATAGCCGCATATTCCTTTTCTTTTTGCCTTTGGGCAGCCGCCCAAAATTCACTCGATGCATATCTACAGCAGCACCATTTGCGGCCTCAAACCACTGGCGATGGATTGCGCTATTTTCTGGAGCGGCCAGGTACCGGTGTTTACCCAAAAAGCGGCGACTATATCCTTATCAGGTTCAAGGCCACACTGCTCGACAGCACCGTGTTCGACGAGTCGAACGACAGCGAGCCGTTCATTTTTCAGGTGGGCAACCGCGAGGTTATCAAAGGACTCGACCGGGCCGTGCAGTTGTTGAGAAAAGGAGGAAGCGGTACCTTTTACATCCCTCCCGAACTGGGCTACAAAGACCAGGGCGTCGGAGAAGTGGTGCCGCCCGGCAGTCCGCTGATTTACGAAGTGGAGTTACTGAATATCATGAATTTTGAGCAGTACGAAGCCTTTATGCGCAACTTCGAAGAGCAGGAACGCATCGAATTCGAGCGGCAACAAAAGGAGCAATTCCAGACCGACCTGCGCCTCATCGCAGAGTACGCCGCTTCGCACAACCTCCTGGTGAAAAGCACTCCCTCCGGGCTGAGCTACGTTGTCACCAAGCCCGGCCAAGGCGAAAATGCCAAGCCTGGCGACCACCTGAAAGTAGCCTACGAAGGCTACCTCGCCAATGGCGAATCATTCGAGAAATCGCCCAAAGGCGTGCCCTATGAGTTCTATCTGGGCAGTGGAAAAGTGATGGATGGCTGGGAAGAAGGCTTGCAGTTTTTCAACAAAGGTGCCGAAGGCTGGCTTCTTATCCCTTCCCGTCTTGGCTATGGCGCCACGGTCATCAAGGAAGATAACATTTATATTCCTGGAAATTCCGTGCTGGTGTTTAAGGTGAAGGTGGTGGATTTCATTAAACCGTAGAGGTATCCGTTCAAAAAATTATGGTAGTTCTTCGGGCGGCCGGGTTTTGAACCCGGCGTTTTCTGAGCCAAAATGCCGGGTTCAAAACCCGGCCGCTCGAAGCAAGCCCATATTTGTGTTACGCACTCTAATCATTTCCTCAAAATTTTTACCTCTATCCGCTGGTTGACCCGGTTCTCTTCGGGAGTACAGTCCACACCATTGCGGCAGTGGTTGAGCGGCATGCTCTCGCCGTAGCCTCTGGCACTGACGCGGCTGGCCGGAATGCCATCGCGCAGCAGGTAATCGAGAAGTATGGCAGCCCGGTTGTCCGAGAGCTTTTGGTTGTACTCGTCGAGGCCGGGCGCCTCGGTGTGTACACCTAACTCTACAAATAGTGAGGGGTTGCTCTGCAAGATTTTCTCTAAGCGGTCGAGCATCATTGCGATGCGGGGCGTAGGCTGCCAGACGTTTGCGTCGTATTTAGCACCTTCGAGCACAAACCGGTCGCCGGGGTGGATATGGTTGAGCGCCAGTTTTTCTTCAAAATCCCGAAAAGTGGGGAGCAGGGGCTTATCGCCAAAGGGCGTCTGCGTCCGTGTATCAATTTGATTACCCAGCGGAATTTCGATGGCTTCGGAGTCTAAGCTGGCGAGCGGTTGCGTTGAAGCCTGTTCCTCTTTTGTGGCCACCTTCGCGGCCGGTTCCTCCGGTTCGGTTTTTTCAAAAAAAAGCGGCAGGGGCTGCCGGGCTACGGGCGCAGGCTCTGCCACAGCAGTTTCCTGTGGCACTTGCTCCGGTTCTCTTTCTTCCACAGTGCTTGGGTTTTCCTCCAGCGGAGTTTCATCCACTTTCTCTTCAATGGCGGGCGGCAGTGCCACTTCCGGTTCCTTGGTCAGGGCGGCGGGCTGCCCCCAACCTGGAGGTGCTTCCTGCTGCGCCAATGACTGCTGCTTCCCCTCTTCGGAGGGTACCCGGAAGAGGTAGATGTCGTCATCACCGCCGCTGCGGGAGGAGGTGA
>SCUG01000533.1 GCA_004297645.1 Saprospiraceae bacterium
TGTCCATTTTGCTATTTGCGGGCTGTTACTCCTTTAAGGGCATCAGTATCCCGCCAGATGTCAGCACTTTCTACGTCAAGACATTCGAAAATCAAACACCGGATTCGGAGCCTACCCTGTCGCAGGAATTCACCGAATTGCTCAAAGATAGAATACGCCGGGAAACGCGGCTAAACTATAACAGTGAAATCCCCGACATCGAATTTTCGGGAAGCATCACCGGGTTCCGGGTAACCGCCGAAGCCCCGAAGGCAGGCGAGCAAATCGGGTTCAACAAACTCACCATCAGCATGCAGGTAGAATTTATAAACAACAAAGACGAGAAGGCAAACTGGAAACAGCAATTTTCTTACGACGATTTTTTCGAGCCTGACCAAAACTTGCTCGACGTGCAAACCCGATTGATAAAAAACATCAGCGACGAATTGGTGGAACGAATTTTTAACCGGGCCTTCACAAACTGGTAGCCCAACCGAAAAGCTCCGTACTATTTTCTACATTTGGCACTCCATCGAAATCAAACAAATCAACCTTAAACAACATGGACTTTTTCTTCAGCATTCTTCGGGCGCTACTCGGCATGGTGCTATTATTGGGTTTTTTGTACGCTCTGAGCTATAATCGCAAAGCCATCAACTGGCGCCTCGTAAGTGCTGGAATGTTGCTTCAACTGGCACTGGCACTGCTCGTTCTGAAGGTGGACATTGCCACGCAGATATTCGATGGGGTAGCCAGTTTTTTTGTGAAAGTCCTCGATTTTACCAATGCCGGAACGAACTTCCTGCTCACACCTTTCGGCTTAAAAACTGTGGATGGCGCACTGAATAACTTTGTTTTCAAAATCCTGCCAACCATCGTCTTCTTCTCCGCCCTGTCCTCCATGCTTTATTATTTTGGCATTCTGCAAGTCATCACCAAAGGCATCGCTTGGGTTATGAGCAAAACCATGAAACTAACCGGGGCTGAAAGTTTGGCGGCTGCCGCCAATATTTTTATCGGCCAAACCGAAGCCCCATTGGTCATAAAGCCTTATTTGGAACGCATGTCGCGCAGTGAAATCATGTGCCTGATGACGGGCGGCTTCGCCACCATTGCCGGCAGTGTGTTTGCCGCATACGTCGGTTTTCTCGGCGGTGATGACCCCGAAACCAGACAGCTATTCGCCCGGCACCTGCTCACGGCCTCTATTATGTCAGCCCCTGCGGCCGTGGTTGCCGCCAAAATCATTTACCCGGAACCTAAGGAAATCCCCATTGAGGCACAAAAGATCGACGTACCGAAGGAGCAATCGGGTTCCAATGTGCTGGATGCCATCACCCGCGGCTCCACCGACGGTTTCCGGCTCGCCGTAAACGTAGGTGTGATGTTGCTGGTGTTCACTGCATTCATAGCCATGATTAACTTTGCGCTCAAAGACGGAATCGGCAATTGGACTGGCCTCAACGCCACTATCGCCGCAGCTACCGATGGCAGGTTCGAAGGGTTCACGCTGGAGTACATCCTCGGGCTGGTGTTTGCCCCCGTGGCATGGCTGCTCGGCGTACCTTGGCAGGACTCCATGCTCGTGGGACAATTGCTGGGCATCAGAACCGCCATCAACGAGTTTTACGCATATGCACAAATGCCCGGCATCGAGCCATTGCTGCAAACGAAATCCATCTTTATCGCAACTTATGCTTTGTGTGGCTTCGCCAATTTCGCTTCCATTGGCATCCAAATCGGCGGCATCAGCGCCATTGCTCCGGGTCAGCGGAAGAACCTCACCGAGTTAGGTTTCAAAGCTATGATAGGAGGCACCATCGCTTCATTTTTAACCGCCGTCATTGTGGGGATACTTGTTTAAACCTGACGCAGCGTCCTTTCAATCTGCTTGCGGTGGCGCTTGAAGTGACCGGAGAAAAACAGCAGCATGCCATCGAGATGGAGCCTGCCAGCGACAGCGTGACGGAAGATGGCGGTATGCACTAATTCGGGAGGGATACATTCAAAAAGTTGGACCAAATCTGCCCGGATCCTACGCCAGCTTTCGGCAGTATCCTGAAAATCGGATTCTGCCGGGAATTTATCCTCTGCCACGATGGCCGGGGCTTTAAACTTAAGCGGCGCCCACAAGAAAAACCACAGCAACACCTTTCTCAAAGTATTTGAGATACCCGTTTTTTTCAAGTTTTCCCTGTACTTTATTTTTTTATAGACATAGGCAATGGACGCTTGTTCCGCCACCATCAGGTGTTGCATGACCTGCATGACAGACCATGCATGGGGCGCTGGCTTTGTGTTGAGTTGGGCGTGAGAATAAGCTGCCAGAAGGGTCAACAGCTCTTCTAAACTGCCGTCAATGGCGTCAATCTTTTTTCGGAAGGAAGGTTTCATATCTTGTGTTTTCGGGCAGACAAGGTAGAAAAATTGCGAGAATTTAAGCTTTCGTGGCTCTCGTCATTTCTCTTTTTCCAGGAGGGCCGGGCAGGGCTTCCACCTCAAACCCTACGGCCTTGAGTGCCCGCTTGAAAGAACCTTTGGCACAATAGGTGGCCAAAACTCCTTTTGGTAAAAGCGCCTGGTAAACCTTAGCCAGCATGGGCTCCTCCCAAAACTCCGGTTGAACGTTGGGTGAAAAGGCATCGTAATATACCAAGTCGTATCGGGAACAAAAATCAACCTGTTCAAACAGTTGATGAAGTTTACAAAGGCTAAAGAATTTAGTAATGGCCACTTCTTCTTCCCATGGGCTTTGGTGCAGGGCGGTAAAAAGAGCTGATTTGTCCTGTACCCCCAGAAATTCGGGATAGTTGATTTTATTTATGATACTATCTGTTAGCGGCTCTTTTTCCACACCGCAATAATGGATACTAATGTTCAGCTTTTCCGCTTCTATCAGTGTGAGGAAGGCATTCAGGCCAGTGCCGAAACCCATTTCCAGAATGGAAAGTTGCCGTTTCCCAATAGCCTTTAGAAACAGCCCTGCTTCGATAAACACATGGCGGCTCTCCTGAACCGCCCCGTATCTTG
>SCUG01000534.1 GCA_004297645.1 Saprospiraceae bacterium
CAACACCGAAAATATGTTCCTGCTCAGGGGTTTAGTTTTAACCGAAGGTAGATGGGAGCAATTTTGGAAGAATATTGATACTAAAGGGCTTTAATTTTACATCAAACGGCAGCCGCACCCCTCACGCATACCGCCGCCTGCGCCGGCTTTGAGCGTTGGGCTTGGCGGCGGTTGGCGTTGAGTGCATTGTTAGTCGCATTTTTCTTCTTGCTTCTTTATCTTATCGGTAGGCTTCAAAACAATAGGCATTCATCGGGGTTAATGCAATCACCTTTCCTTTTCCACCGTTTTTCCCCGGAACCACATAAATATCACCTTTCCAAAAATCAGCGCCATCCCCCATCTTTGCAGGGTCGAGTTTCCATACTGTCTTGCCGTTCCGGGCGTCCACGGCATGGATGTACCCACTACTTCCACCACTGAAATATACTATTTCGTTGAGGTACCTGTCTTTTAATCGACTGCTCGTTCCAGCGCCTTCACCCGTCCACAGCAGACTGCCTGTGGCTGCGTCGTAGCAATAGAGTACCTTATTTTCGTTGTTGGCAATCACTCGGCCGTCAGCTACTACAAACCCTGAGAAGAATATCTCGTTGTTGTACTGGTGCTTCCAGATTAGTTTCCCAGTCCAAACATCGTGGCATAGCAACTCGTAGCCCACGCTCATGTATGCCCTGCCTTCGTAAACAGTAATTGGAGTCAGCAGCCCTCCATTCCATATTGGATTATCATTTAGTACGGATTTCTCGTACAACCACTCCTTGTGTGACAAGTTGTACAATCCAAGATATGACTGAAAAAGATTGTTAGCAAACACCTCTTGCCAAGCGACCAATAGCATTGTATCCATTCCTATAACAAAAGAAATAACAGAAGATACTTCCCCTAATCTGTTGTTCTGTACATTAGTAATGGCAATATTTGGCATTAGTATACGCCTGATAGCACCATTTTCAAAATCACCTTCAAATATTACCCCTGTTTGATAGTTTTCTAAAGTGTCCGTGGGCTGCCCAATTATATAATATGAATTGCCTATGCCAGTTATCCTGTCACTAAAGGAAGAATTTCGCTTAATCTTCCAATGTGTTTGCCCCGTTTCAAGGTCAATACAGTAATGACGACTTCCGACTATATACCCCATTTTTCCATCGTGTTCGTAAAAATAATTTACATGCATCTTTTCTGTTGGTGGCTGATAGATGTCGTTCCATTTCCAAAGCTCTTTTCCTGTCTCGATGTCCACCGCATTCAGCCAGTTGTCACCTTCGCCTTCGGTGGTTCCTACAAGCACTTTACTGTCAAATACCAAGTTCGCATCAATCTGACTGTTGCTGTGAAATTTGCCATCTTTATGCAATGCATATTTCCAAATGGGAGGCATGTAGTTCACCTCCCCCTTGGAATTGGTAGTAGGAGAAAGCATCTCCTTCTTGCAAGAAGGAGATGCTAAAATAATTAGTGGGATGATGGAAATGATTAAGTTTTTCACTGCGCTCATCTCGGTAAAATTTTAAACACATCAGTCCTATTCCATATTGCTCTGAACTTGTCACCGACCTCATCGTTTCCATTGTTGGTTGTTCCGTTCGTGGTATTGGTCTCCTCCATGTGGTTGACACCCTTTGCCTCGAAATAGTTGCCGCCCGGAAGCCCGTTAATCAACTGCGTCTGGTCGCAAAACAGGCCATCCGAAGAGTTGTTGACCGCAATGGAGGTTGTGTAGGTCACGGTCTGCCAGCAGCCGTTCAGCGAACCGCCGCAGAGGTTCATCACGCAGTCTATCCATGGTTGCGACCCCGTATAGCCGAAACAGTTGCAGTTCACCACTTGGGTAGTGTACGTAACTGTCACGTCCTGAAAACCTCCTGTACAGCCAATAAGCCCGTTCCAGATGCTCTCGCTCTGGTCGAACCACTTTTTTCCTTTGTGCCATTGTGTGGCCTTCCAGGCATGAATGGCGGCAACAACCCAAGCGACTGGGTTGATAAAGCCGAAAACACCCCCAACAACTGCCCCTGAAAGGTGGTAAATGTAGAACCCATTGTAGATGTTTCTCATTAGGTTGGCAATTTCCACGTACTTTGTATCGTCTTCGTTGTCCGTATCGAACGAGCTCAGGAGCCGCCAATGTACCGGGCTGTTCTCGTTTCCACGTATCGAAATCGCCGGAATATTTGGCCCGGCACTGTTCAGTGTGGTCAAAAAAGGACTTCCCAAAGCAGCATCGGCGGGAGAGGGGCCAGCGGCTTGTGCCTGGAATATCCCGTCCAGCAGGTTGTTGCTCAGAATGTTGCAGATAATGTTGTTGCTGACTGCTTTCACAATTACGGGAACATAAGGAATTTCCGAAAATGGGCCCGCTGACAGCCTTTCACAAGCGTTGTTCATGGCGTTCGTCACGTTACCATTCTGTATGGAATTGACGATGGGCGCTCCATCGTTGGGCGTGCCGATGGTAATCAGCCCGCCGAGCCTCCTGTTGTTCCCTGTCCTCGTCCTGTCCAGTTCCCTGATTGCCAGGCCGCCCAAACTGTGCCCGATGCCGATGTTGGTGGTGCCCGGGCCAGAAGTTCCGGGGAAATCGTTTGTTATCCCGTCGTTGACCCCTGTTGCAAAGGTGGCGACGCCCGAACCATCATTGTAGGCACGGCTCCTGCCGTCAATCTGCCGTTCTGCATCAAAAAGGTTGTCGTAAATGTTCCAGGTTGTCCCATTTTCGCCAAGCCCGTGTACCCAGATGACCGGGCGGTCTTGGGCAGGTGCATGGACCCAAGAAATTGCCAAGCTAAAAAGCAGGAAGGATTTGATAAAAGTCGTCTTGATTTTCATTTTTATGAGTTTTTGATTCATAAATTAGCGTGAGATTTTAATCCAAACCTCACGCTAATTTAGTTTATTATGAGTTGCAAGTTTGCAAATGTGGAGACCATTTCAACGAGCGCTTGCCCGCCCGATGGCAATGTCTCCATGACCTCTTGCCTTATCCGTTTGAGGACTGGCACCTGCCCGTCCCCATAATCAATCATCATGCACATCTGGGCATCACCATTGCCCTTGTAGGTCTTTGCGCCGAGCAGCAAGTTACGTTGCCTATCTATCAAAAGCACCACGTCGCCCCCGGACGGGTTAAGGCCGTTCGATGTCGGCGGGATTGTAATGCTCGTCACGCCAGGGTTCAGGTTATTCACGGCAACGCCAAACAACGTGGGATAGGTCAGCATTGAGTCCAGTTTGGCACGGTAGGTCTGCGACTTCATGCCAATGATGGCATCGTTTATTATTGCTGGCGATTTATCGTCCCTTGCCTTCTTTACCATGGCTGCCAGTTCGGGCATTTTGAAGGACTCGACTGGGGTACTGTAAAGCTCTGCCCCCGATGCTGCAAACAAGGTAAGCCTCCCATTTTCAAAGACCGACCTGTGAGGCGGAGGCAGGTTGTCCGGCAGGTTGTTGCCTGGGACTATCAGGTTTATCCCGGGGGGCAGGTTCTCGATTTCAAGGTTCACGTCCCCGCTTTGGTTGACCGACATGCTTACTTTCTGCTTGCTGACAATCGGCTGCGCAGTCAACTTGTCAATCTCGCTGGTCGTTTGGCCTTGGGGCTTGACCCTTGTGAAGGTTTCGACATCGTAGTGCATCTCGAATAGCTGGTCGTTGAAAACCGTAAGGAACAATGGCTGAGTACTCACCGTTGTCCCGTCCGGCAGCGTTTGCTCTTTCGAGCATCCAAAGTAAAGCGCAATCCCCAAGATGAGGGGCGCAACTAACAGTTTTGGCGATAAAAGCCTGTGTCGTTTCATGTTGAAAAGTTTTAGTGAAAAAATATGGTTTGTTTTTATTTTATATGATTTTATGTTGTTGCGACTAACGTGAGCATCTGCGCTGTTTGCGGCTGCGTTGGGTTTGCGGGTTGGGTTTGCCGCAAATAGGCGTAGATGCGTTGTTCGACGCTGCCTTCTTTTTCTTTTTTTTATATCTGGCAGGAAGTGATACAGAGTCGCAGGATTGGAGAGCAACCCCCATCATCGGAGTATCACCATTTTCTTGGCGGGCAGGGGCTGCCCTCTGTATAGGAGCCGAACAAAATATATCCCGTTCCCTAAACTTGAAGTGCTTATGCTTTGGGGGTTTGAATCCAACCCAATCAATTCCAATCTGCGCCCGGATATGTCCATGATTTCCAGTTCTGCTTCATGGAAAATTAACGCTTCATTTATATGGACAGAAATAAAGTTATTGGCGGGGTTTGGGTTTATTTCATAAAGGTTCTTTTCATTTGAGGAGACTTCAAATACCGGGGTAATAAAAATGGAATCGGCGGTGCATCCTGGTTCGAAGCATCCGTCCCCGTCCAGTTTTACTATCCAGACTTCTGCATTTTGAAAGCCGTTGGTGACGATGTTTCCCACGGCAATGATGCCCCCGTCAGGAGTCTCGATGGCATCGAAAAATTGCCCGAACAAATCAGGGTAGCGCCTGTCCGATATCCTCCTCTCCCAAACCAGTTCGCCTTGCTGCGTCATGCGGAACAGCCAGCCCCCCGTTGTTTCCCCGTCGCTGAAATCAAGCGTGATGCCCACACCGAGCATGTCGCCGTTCGACATCCGCTTTAGCTTGGTCATGTAGTAATTTCCGGGGCGGATAAAGCCATCGTACTCGCTTTCGATATTGCCCAGGGAATCCAAAAAATAAATGACGGGAGGGTAGGGGTCAACCGACCAATGGAAGGTGTCCCGTGTCCAGGCAAGGGCATAGCCGCCGTTATCGAGTGACAGTACCTGCGTTCCAACGCCACTTTCGCTTTGATTATAAGTTCTTGTCCAAATTTTGTAGCCAGTTTTGTCTACCTTAGTCAATGCAGCGTAGCGCTCCAAAAAGCAATTGCTGCCATAGTGGCATATCACAGATGCCATGACTAGGCTGCTATCTGGAAGTTCACAAACAACTCCAGGTACGCTGCTCCCAAATTCTTGACCATAAATCATGTCCCAGATGACTTCACCGTCTTTATTAACTTTTAAGAGCCTTGCCACATCAAGTAATGGGCTTGTTCCTTTGTTTCCAAAAAGCAAAATGTTTGAATCCATTAAATCAACCAAGCCAAGGTTAACATCCTTATAAACACCAGGGTATATTTTTGACCAGAGCGTATCCCCTAAGAGATTTAGACAAAACAATTGATAGTTGAGGTTGCTGGAGTCACTATCTGTTTGACAAGACATGTATATATTGTCATTCAATATCGAGACAGGATTATTGAATGCTATGTCCGGCTGGTAAGGCTCCCAATAATAACTCTTGCTCCATACAAATTCTCCGTTCCACCCTATTTTCAGCAAATCAGCATACTCCTTTCCGTTCTGTTGGTTCACCGTACCACAGCCTATCAGGTAGCCGTCACCCATCAATACAATATTGCTCCCCATATCTGCCGTATCGGGCGATGCAGGGTATGAAATTGAAAATGTGTTCTGAGCAAAAAGGCCATAAGCGCAAAAAACAAATGGCAATATGATAAGTACATTTTTCATAAAAGGGCATAAATGGCAAAGGGCATGGCGGCCAAAGTGGCCGCCATGCCCTTAAAGGGTGAACAAAAATCAATGTTGTATTGCGATTCGTGACTGCCCGGCGGGCTTTCCGAGCTCCCTCAGCACCGCCATGTAAATCCCTTCCGGCAATGCCTTGGTGTCAATGTTGGTAGCTGCCATGTTGGG
>SCUG01000535.1 GCA_004297645.1 Saprospiraceae bacterium
GTCTACCCCGGTGCCATCGAAGCCCGACGGGTCGGCGCTATTGTTCACATCGCCCACTTTTATACCGACGAAGTCGCGATTCCATTGACTTGCCTCCACGTTTTGCATGGAGATGCTTTCGGGGAAAGGCGCAGCAAAGGGGTTCTTCGGGTCGGGGAACACATAGGCCGCATCTACAAACCGCCAGGAGGAGTTGCCATTGGGAAAAACCTGGGTGATATTGAGTATCATTTTCTGCAAATCCACCAGGTCAAAAGTTGTAACGGCGTGCGATTTATTGACATCCGCTGCGATGATTTTGTACGGAGAGCCAAGCTCTTCCACGCCCAGGATGTGGCGGCGAATGAGCACCATGTCGAACGTCGTGACGCCGTTCATGGGCTTTGTGTTGTAGTTCGGTGTGAGCGTATAATCCTGTGCCGGTGGCAGGTTGGGGAAATCGAAAGTACCATCTTGGTCGGTGTGTACTGCAATGGCCAAGCCACCACTCAGGCCCACTATTTTATTGCTAAGGGGTTGGCCGCCGGCGCTTACCGTTTTACCGGCGATGGTGATGTTGGTTTGATTGCCGCAGACGTTGAAATTGTCCTGCACATTGACGATAGTTTGGCAGAAAGCACTGTTGCCGCTGGCATCCGTCACCGTCAGGGTCACCGTTTTACTGCCGAGGCCCTGGCAATTAAAGGTGTTGGGGCTTACCTGCAAAATGAGACTGGCTGCCGGGGTGCAATTGTCGTAGCTGCCAAGATTTATCATAGCGGGAGTCAGCGTCACGTATCCCGCTTGTTGAATGGTGACGGACACCCCGTTGTTGCAAACCGGATTAGGAGCCTGCGCATCGGTGATGGTGAGTTTCGTCGTACAGTTGGAGGCGTTGCCGCAACCATCCGCCGCCGTGTAGGTGATGATGTGTATGCCCAAAGGATAAACTCCATCGGCGCTGCCCGAATTCGATTGCGCAAAAGGTGAATCGTTGAGAATGGCCACCTGGCCACTGCAATCGTCCACCGTAGGTAAGGGCAGTTGGGCAAAAGTTCCGCATCCTGTATTATGTATGCCCACGTTCACATTTTGGGGGCAAGTAATCACGGGAGGCATGCTGTCGCGCACCTCGATGACCTGTGTGTGGTCCCAAAACCCGGCCCCTTCGGGGTCGTTGGGCTGATAGACACACCAATTGATGATGGCCCAGTTTCGGATGAGCTTGTAGCAGGCTGGTTCAGCCGCATAAAAAAAGTAATCAGTGTGAGTTATCTGGAGCTGCTCACAGTCGGCACCTGTAATGATAGGTTCGCCAGTAACGGCCGGGTCAGTCTCCGGTTGGCACTCATAAGTGAGCATATCCTCAGGGAAAACAACGGTGATAGGGGTATTGTCCACCACGTGGATGATTTGCAAACAAGTGCTGGAGTTGTTGCTTTGGTCCTTTGCTTTCCAGGTTCTGGTAATGGTGCCGAGGCCACAGGCATTCAGGTTCAGTTGGTTGGTAAAGGTCGTGCTGGTCACCGTGCAGTTGTCAGTGGCATAGGGGATGCCGGTCAAAGCCGGATTGTTGTAGTTCTCGCCACATTCGACGCTGGTAGTAGCCGGGCAAAGGATATCCGGCGGCAACTCGTCTTTGACCGAAGCGCTGCTGAGGCATTGGTTTTCCAGCCCGTTCACGTCTATCACTTTTAGCGTCACAGGCAAGGGGAGTCCCAGATTTTCACATTGGAAGGAAACGAACTGGTCGAAGAGGCCATCTCCCAGGGTGACGAGATACTGCCCAATGCCGCAGTTGTCGTAGCTGCCATTGTCGAAGCTCTCCGCAAAAATGAGAGCGGTGCCGTCTTCCTCAAGGGCCACCGTCACAATGTTTTCACAAATAGCGGTGGGTTTTTTCTCGTCTTTCACCGTCACCAGAATTTGGCAAGAACTACTATTTCCACAGCCATCTTTGGCGGTGTAGGTCACGTCGTAGCTTCCCACCGGCACATTATTAAATGGCCCATACCCTGTGCCGAAGCTCCACCCCGGAGTGATGGTGGCACCGGAACACGCATCGGTAGCTGTTGCCGTTGGCAACAATACCTGAGCGGTGCATGAGGTGGCGTAAGTGGCGAAAATCGCATTGGCCGGGCAGGTGATTTCTGGAGCTGCTGTGTCGTTTACTTTTATGATTTGGGAAAACACCCTGAAATCTTCGGTGCACAAATCGAATATCATCCAGGTGCGGATGATTTTTTCGGCTCCGCCGCAAATGGGGATGCTTTGATCGGTGTGGGAGGTGATAAGTTCGCAGCTCGTAGTATTGTCTAGCACGAAGCCTTCCACCATGGGCTGGCCTGTTATTTCAAAGTTATTGGGGTCGTCCACTGCACATTCGAGTGCCGGCATCTGTACGCCATCACGGTGTTGGGGAAAGACCACCATGTCGAGTGTAGCACGTTTCAGATAGAAAAGTTGCACGCACGAAGCGCTGTTGCCGTTTTCGTCGGTCGCCGTCCAGGTGCGCACAAACTGGGCAGCCACGGGAGTATTGCTCACAGAGTCGAAGCATTCCAGGCTGGTAAATACGTCCACGAATTCTAAGGTAATGCTGTCGGGCACAGACACATTGTCGCTGACAGCCGGGGCTTCCAAACTATCGGGCGGGGTGTTGCACCAAATAAAGGAGGTATCGCTGCCGCAAACCATCACCGGCGGCATATTGTCGCTGACAGTGATGGCCGTGGAGCAGGAGTTGCCACTGAGTGGGTGGGTGATTGTAGCCGTGGCAGGCTGCCCAATGAGCGAGGCATTCACTACATTTCCATAGCTGTTGCCGGCGGTGTCCACCACTTCTATTACAAAGTCGTTGGAACAACCGTTAGAACTTTGCAGCAACATGGGTGGGGTGATGGTAGCGGTGCCGCTGGAGTCGAGGGCTACATTGATGCTGCCCTTGCAGACGAGGGCACATTGGCCCAAAACTTCGCCAGAGGATAATGTAAAAGCTAAAGAAAAAATCGGGAATAAAATGATGAAGAGATGGGGGGTCGCGTTTCTTTTTACCATTCGTCTGCCGCCTTTTCGACCGGTAAAAGGGGTTTGCCCACACAGGAATAAAACAGCCGCCTTTTTTAATACAGTCCCAGTTATGAACATGAACCAACCGAACTGTAGGGGGGAACAGGGGGGTAGCCATAGTATCCTGCGTGGAGCAAAACCGTTACCTTTTACCATGAGATTATAATTGTTAATAGTAGGTCCTCAAAAGAGTGGCGGTAACAGCAGCATTGTCTCCCGGCTATAGCATAGCTATTGCGGTGTACTGCATAGTACGCCAGTCATGGTGTGTAGGTTTTGTCGAAAAGATATTGTAAGAAACGCTGTCAAATGCCGTCAAAAGACAGGCATACTTTTGGGCAGGAACTTAATAGGGTTCACTGCAAGATTTATTCAGATATTTTTCAGAGAAGAGTCCTGGAATTTAGGAAAATAGAGTCGTGGAAAGGTAAAATGTAGTAAGCTCGGTTTCCGGACTTTCTCATAGTATGATTAGCGCTCGTATAGTATTTGATATGGACGTTGAGGTCTTTTTCAATACTGCTTTTATTAAATTACAAAATTATGCCAACTTTCCCTCCAAGGCTCCTTACTGCCATAATTTTTTTGGCTAACCAACGCACGACAATCCAGGGAGGCACCGGAAAAGTGCTGACCTGAAAAATGATTCTACCTTGGTTGTCAGTGTTTTAAAAAATGCAGAGGAGTGCATAGCCCACGCCCTTTCCAGGTTTCTAATGGAGCAATAAAATTTTAGCGATAGCCACATCGGGGTTGCCGGAGTTGCGGCTGGTGGCAAAAACCAAGTACACCCCGGAATTGGCCTTGCGGGAATTATAGTCCCGGCCGTCCCAAATAGCCTGCCCTCCCAGTGCCTTTGTTTCGAAGACAAGCTGCCCGCTGATGTCGGTGATTTTCACCGTGGCATCCCGTGCCAGCCCCTGGATGGCAATAGGCCCCTCGTAGTCTGGCCGGACAGGATTGGGAAACACCGTCACGTCGCTTTGGTGAAAACTCGTACCCTCGGTGGCATCGCTGCGGTATGATACGAGGCCCTTCAGCGTGCCAATGAATACCTCCCCGGTTTGGTGATTGAAAGCAATGTCCACAATATTGTTGTCGAAAAGAGGGGAGTTTTCCGCAGTGAACTTGGCGATTTGCTGATTGCCATCGGGCGACATGACAAATACGCCGGTGCCGGTGCCGAACCACTTGCGGTTGGCTCCGTCCACGCCAATGGTGGGCACGTCCTGGTCTTCGAGCAGGTTGGCGCCGAAACCGTCCACTTCTACGAATGGCCGGGTACCGGGGCATTCCCCATCCAACGGGTTGCACTGAAAGACCAATGCTCCCGTCCGGGTGCCCACCCATACAGCACCATCCAAATCAAGTTCCACTGTTCTCACTTCGTTGGACGGCAAGACGCTATTGGTCATATTGATGACCTTGCAGCGGTCATCGGCAGGGTTGTCAAAGTCGCCCTCATCGAAGACGATGAGACCCAGACTGCTGTTGGTGGTGGTGAGCCATTTATACCCGAAAGCGTCCACGGCAATATTGAGGAGACCGGTTTCTGCGGTGCAGGGCAGGCTGAAACTCTGCCAGGAGCCATCGGCCTTCAAGACGGAAAGCGGCTCAGGGGCGTTGTTGTTGCATATCCAAAGATTGCCTTCCGCATCGAAGGCGATGCCGGCCACTCTGCTTCGCGTGGGGTCGCCTTCAGCGAGTTGGAGCGTGGAGTTGTTCTCTTTAAAAACTTCAATCTCATCGGTGGCCGGGTCATAAACGACGAGCGCATCGAGGAATGCCCCCGAATAAATTTTCCCGTTTTGAGGATTTACAGCTATGCTGTAAAAATCGGAGACAGGGTCGGCGGCAAGTTCTGCCCTGTTCCACAAATTGTATTCGTCCCAGTCGCCACCTATGAGTGAGAGGATGCCATCTGCGCGAAACTGGGGGGTGAACACGTTGTTCAACCCGCCGGTAGCTACCCACACGTTACCGTTGCCAACTGCAATTTCGCTAATGCTGATGGTGCGGGGGCTGTTTACGCCTATTAGTTCGCAGGTGCCGGTGCCGGGTGTTTCCACCCGGTAATTGTTAAAGTCGTCGGCGTACCAGATGCTGCCCGATTCATCCTCGATGGCATACTGCGGATGGTTGACGCACAAGGAGCCGGCTTCCGCCGGCTGATTTTGACCATCGAAGATAAAGACCTTGCCGTTGCAGTCGCTGGGGCAACGGTAGCCCGCCAGCAAATGCGCTCCTTCTGCCGACAAAAAGTGAAGGCTGAAATCATCGTAATGATGGACGTACTGAGCCGCGCTGCCGTCGTACATGTACAGGCTGTCATTGACCCCCACATATAGTTTGCCGTTGAACACCGCAAGGTTTTTAGCGCTAAAAACAGCAGGGAAGCCCTGCTCTCCGGCAAGGAGCGACCAATTGGAGAAGTCATCTATATTGTAGCCGGCGTTGGGGTCGGCAAAGTAGAGGCCCTCCTCCGTGGCGGCGTATATGATGCCCTGATAGATTTGCACAGATTTCACCTCGAAGGGCGTCTTGATGGTGTTCGGCGACAGGCCGCTCCTCAGGTTTAGCGTGGCGATGCCGAAATTGGCTGCCAGGTAGGCTACCGAATCGTTGGCCATGTAGATGTCGTTCACCCGCTTCTCGCCGAGTATGATGTTGCTCTGCGGCAAAATGAAAAGCGTACGCACGCCGCTTTCGTCTATCAGGTCTATGACGCTGTTGGTGTAAACCACCACCAGGACGTTGCTGCCGCGGTTGTATTTTAACTGGCTCACGCCCACCTGGCTCAGTCCCTCCACTTTGGTGACCTGCTCCAAGGCATGGCCGGCTTTGTCTATAGTCAGCAGCGCATAGGGTGTGGCGTAATACACCCGGGAATCGCTTTGGCTCACGGATATCCCCCTTTTGAAAGGCAGGTGCTGTTTCCATTGGCCGATGGAAAGGTCGGTTTGAGCCGCCAGGCTCGAAAGAAAAAAACAGGTCAGGAGCAGGGGAAGATGTGCAGGTTTATTCATGCTGAAATATAAGTTGGTAGAACTCAAAAACTCAAACAAGACGGGTGAATTGATTATTGTCCGGGGCTTTTTTTTAATTGCGGTATGCCGGCAGAAGCTCTGTACAACGTGCTTTCTTCCAGATATTGAAATACGGCATCGGGCACTAAGTATTGTACAGACTTGCCCTCGCTCAGGCACCGGCGGATGTAGGTGGCTGAAATGTTGAGCATGGGAACTTCGAACAGCCTCACATGGGGGTGGTTTTCCAGGCCGCCCAGCGCATGTTCCGGCCTGCGATACACGTAAATTTCATAGTCCCGCAAAATCATCTCGTAATTTTTCCATTTGTAGAGGGTGGCCAGATTGTCGCCGCCCATGATGAGCGCAAATTCCCGGCCGGGGTATTTTTCTTTCAAAAAAGCCAGCGTGTCAATGGTAAAGGAAGGTTTGGGCAGGCCGAACTCTACATTGGAAGCCCGGAGGTGTGGGTTGCCGCCGATGGCTAATTGCACGAGGTGGAGCCGGTCGTAATCCTTAGCCAGCGTAACTTTGGGTTTCAGGGGATTTTGCGGACTCACCACCAGCCACACCTCATTGATGTCCGTCTGCGATGCCATATAATTGGCAATGATCATGTGCCCGGTGTGAACGGGATTAAAGGAACCGAAAAACAAGCCTATCTTCATATTAGCCGTGGTCTTTCACAGATTGCCGGAGGCAATAATTTTCAAAAGGCGGGAGACGAAAACGAACATCCAATAACCTCCGGCCGAAAACAAAATTCACAGTTTTTTTCTACCTTGGCGCGCTTTTAAGCCAAAAAGATAATGGCTTCAATGGCTTCCCTCCGAAAATCATCCTTGATATTACCTGCAAGAGATTGTCTGAACATTGGCCCTTTTGCAAATTGGAAGGCGGGAAACTACACTTTGTTTTTTAGAAGATTCTAAAATGCAAAATTGACATTGAGCCAAAACGCAGTTAATCTGACATGAAGTAACAATGCAGGAATAAGTCCGCTATCATAAACTCAAACCTGCCTGGTTTGACAAACCTTATAGGTTTTGCGCCGGGAAGTTATTTTTCAACCATTATTAAAAGACAAAGAACAATGACAAAGATTCGTGCTACAATAACCGGCGTTCATGGATATGTTCCCGCCGATATATTGAGCAATGCAGACCTTGAGAAAATGGTGGATACCAACGACGAGTGGATCCGCAGCCGCACCGGCATTCAGGAGCGCCACATTCTGAAAGGGCAAGGACTGGCCTCTTCCGACATGGGCGTAGAGGCAGCTCGCGGGCTACTCGAAAAAACCGGCACTTCGCCCGATGAAATCGAGGTGGTCATTTGCGCTACCGTCACACCAGATATGCTGTTCCCCGATACCGCCAACCTCATCGCCTATAAATTGGGCATCAAGAATGCCTTCACTTTCGACATCAGCGCCGCATGTTCGGGCTTTCTCTTTTCTCTAAATACCGCCGTGCGTTACATCGAATCGGGGGCTTATAAAAAGGTGCTGCTCGTGGGGGTTGACAAGATGTCCTCCATCGTGGACTACACCGACCGCTCCACCTGCATCCTATTCGGTGACGCCGCAGGTGCGGTGCTTCTCGAACCTTCCCAGGATGATGAAACGGGCGTCATGGACGCCATCTTACACAGTGACGGGATAGGTGCGGAGCACCTTTACCAGGCTGCCGGCGGCTCCCTCCGCCCGGCTACTCACGAAACCGTGGACGCCAAACAGCATTACATCTATCAGAACGGGCGCCCGGTGTACAAAGCGGCTGTCATGTACATGACCGGTGTGGTGCAGGAAATTATGAAGAAAAATAACCTCCATCCCGACGACGTGGCGTGGGTGGTGCCCCACCAGGCCAACCTCCGCATCATCGAAACAATGGCCCGCATGTTGGATTTCCCCATGGAGCGCATCATGGTCAACATTCAGAAATACGGCAATACCACCGCTGCCACTATCCCGCTCTGCCTATGGGAATGGGAAAACCAGCTCAAAAAAGGCGACAAGCTTATCCTCACCGCCTTCGGCGGTGGATATACCTGGGGTGCCATTTTGGTGAAATGGGCGTATTAAAATACCGGCGAGTTTATACCTCTTTGAGGTTGGAAGGCAGGTGGGCAGATGGTAGATGGAATGGTTGAGAAATGAAAAAACCAGCACTTGCAAACAGTTAACTGCCGTGAAGGAACTATCTTCGCGCAGCTTTTAAAAAACCCATCATCACTTTATCATCCTAACAGAAAAAGATACAGCAATGGCTAACACTTCAGATATCCGCAATGGCATGTGCATCGAGCTCAATGGCGACATTTGGACTATCATAGAATTTCAGCACGTAAAGCCAGGTAAAGGCGGCGCATTTGTACGTACCAAACTCAAATCATTGACCAAAGGGAAAGTGGTTGATAATACATTTTCAGCAGGACATGCTATCAACGAAGTACGCGTGGAGCGGAGGGCATTTCAATACCTTTACAAAGACGACATGGGCTACCATTTTATGAACATGGACGATTATGAGCAGGTACAACTCAATGAAAACATGCTCGAAAATCCGCAATTCCTTAAAGAAGGTATGCAGGTGGACGTGCTATTTCATGCGCAGGATAACATACCTCTGAACATGGAAATGCCGGCGCAAGTGACTGTACAGGTAACCTACACCGAGCCTGGCTTGCGCGGCGACACCGCCACAAACACACTCAAACCCGCCACTGTGGATACCGGGGCAGAAGTCCGCGTCCCTCTGTTCATCAACCAGGGCGACAATATAATAGTGGATACCCGCACCGGTGGCTACCTCGGCCGGGCCTGAGTTTTGGCAGGCCGCAGGATACTGCCACCAAAAATATTCTACCATGAATTTTAAAGAAATACAGGAGTTGGTGAGGCTCCTCAATAAGTCCAATCTTGCGGAGTTCAAACTGGAGGATGGTGACTTCAAGCTCTCTATCCGCACAGCGCTCTATTCGGAAACCAAAACCGCAAAAATGGTATCTTCGGGGCCTCAGTTGGTATCTTTACCAGCCACCGCTATGCCGCCGGCTCCCGGCTCGCCCACCATCGCTGCAACGGAGACAGAAAAGCCCTCCGTAGCATCCACCATAGAAAAGCCGGAAGAAAATTATTTAGAAATCAAGTCGCCCATGGTCGGCACTTTTTACCGCTCTGCCTCTCCTGAAAAGCCCCCTTACGCAGAAGTCGGCCAAAAGATAAGAGCCGGAGACGTCGTCTGCATCATCGAGGCAATGAAGTTGTTCAACGAAATCGAATCGGAAGTGAGCGGCACCATCGTTAAAGTGTTAGTGGACAATGAGCACCCCGTAGAATACAACCAGGTTCTGTTTTTAGTCGAACCCGACTAACCCCGGCAGACAGTGAACCGCCCGCAGTGGACCTGTCTTTTCACCTTCCACCAACCGCCGTTCAACATCTTCCGCACAGCGTCAATTGAAAAAGCATGTTCAATAAAATCCTCATAGCGAACAGGGGTGAAATTGCACTTCGCATCATTCGCACCTGCCGGGAAATGGGCATAAAAACGGTGGCCGTTTTTTCCACTGCCGATTCCGAAAGCCTGCACGTGCGCTTCGCCGACGAGGCCGTGTGCATCGGCCCGCCCCCCTCAAGAGACTCTTATCTCAACATACCGCGCATCATGGCGGCAGCCGAAATCACCAATGCCGACGCCATTCATCCGGGGTACGGCTTCCTGGCCGAAAACGCCGACTTCGCCGAAATCTGCGGCGAATACGACATCAAATTTATCGGCCCCACCCCCGCACAGATGCGCGCTATGGGGGATAAAATCACCGCAAAATCTACTATGAAAAAAGTCGGCGTACCCGTGGTACCCGGCTCCGATGGCCTGATCACCGGCCTGAATGAGGCCGTAAAACTCGCCCATAAAATAGGCTACCCCGTTATTTTAAAAGCTACCGCCGGCGGCGGCGGCAAAGGCATGCGCATCGTGCGGAACGACGATGAATTCGACCAACAGTGGACCATGGCCCGCACCGAGGCCAAAGCCTCCTTTAGCAACGATGGCATCTACATGGAAAAATTTGTGGAAGACCCGCGCCACATCGAGTTTCAGATCGCCGGCGACAAATACGGCAAGGTGTGCCACCTGTCCGAACGGGACTGCTCCATTCAGCGGCGCCACCAAAAACTCGTCGAAGAAAGCCCCTCACCTTTTATGACGCCGAAACTGCGAGAGAAAATGGGCAAAGCTGCCATCCTCGCCGGCAAGTCAATTAATTACGAAGGCGTGGGCACCGTGGAATTTTTGGTGGACAAACACCGCAATTTCTATTTCATGGAAATGAATACCCGCATCCAGGTGGAGCATCCGGTGACCGAAGAAGTCATAGACCACGACCTGATAAAAGAGCAGATAAAAATTGCCGCAGGCATCCCCATTTCTGGCAAAAACTACCTCCCGATAACTCACGCCATGGAGTGCCGCATCAATGCTGAAGACCCCTTCAAAGACTTCCGCCCCTCCCCCGGCAAAATCATCTCCCTGCACACGGCCAAAGGCCACGGCGTGCGCGTAGATACCCACGTCTATGCCGGGTACGTCATCCCGCCCTATTACGACTCGCTCATCGCCAAACTCATCTGCCGGGCACAGACCCGCGAAGAGTGCATCACAAAAATGGAGCGCGCCTTAGAAGAGTTTATCGTGGAAGGTGTGAAGACGACCATCCCCTTTCACAAAAGACTTATGAAAGATGAAAAATTCCGCTCCGGCGATTTCAACACCAGCTTCCTCAATGATTTTGATTTGACGGAGTAGGCCGAAGGCAGAGTAAAATTTGGATTGGGAAAAATTGGCCACTCGCTCTGTTGAAAGCCACACCTATGCTTTCGAGCGATAAGTTTTGCCTATTTGAAAATTGCTTTGGGCCAAAAGCTAATGACTCAAAATATAAATTGACAGACACTCACTGTTTTCAGGAAACTTTGAAAACTTCACCTTGCTCGTTGATTAATCAAAAGACTACCGACAAGATATCTCCGCCTCGCTGTCACGAAGGACAGAGAATGAGTGAAATTATTGGATTCTTAAAGGAACCTAAACTACCCCCCCCCTGCTCAATATACTGCTCACGATAGATTTCAGCAATCTGATTTCAATTTCTAAACAATCAATCCTCTTTTGAACATCAGGAGTATCGACCTCGTCGAATAGAATGATTTCCAAAACGGGGATATCCAACACTTCTGCTATCTTTTCCAGTTTACTCCAAGTGAGTTGAATAGCACCACGTTCCAGCTTGCTATAACCATTTTGCGACATACCAAGCCGGTGTGCCATGTACTCCTGAGCATAGCCTTTTACATTGCGGAGTTTTCGGATTTTCCCGGTAACGTCCATTTGGGGAAAGTTTGAGGTTTTTAATTAAGATTCGGAGGTTTTAGGTTAGAGCTTTAAAT
>SCUG01000536.1 GCA_004297645.1 Saprospiraceae bacterium
ACCGGTTTTGTAAACTGTGATGATAAGATTAGGGTCCTTTATCACATTGATGAACACCCGGATCAAATAGTTTTTGCCATCGTCCAATGTTACCCTGTATTGCAGAATAATCTTTTCATCATCATGTTCGATGATTTGTTCCGGATTTTGCACGACTTCCCAAACCTGTTCTTCGGAAATACCCCTGGCTTCCATTTGTTCTTTAGCATGTTTTGAAAGTATAACATTATCCATTATTTTACAGATGAATTGTACTCAAACTCTTCTAAAGTAGCGCAGCCCGGATGCTGTCGATGCTAAGTTCCGGGAAATCTTCGATAATTTCATCGTAAGTCATTCCGGCAGCCAGCCAACCTAAAATGTCACCCACACTAATGCGTGTATTTTTGATGCACGGTTTCCCGAAACGGATGTTCGGATTGATGCTGATGAGTTCACGATAATTTTTCATGAAAAGTTATTATTGAATGTAAGTCATAAAGCTTAATATCTTCCAATTCTTCAAGCTCTTCCATAATGGTTTTAAATTCCTCCATCTGAAGCACGACAGCTATTTTTTTACCTGCATAGCCGGTGTTGAATTGCGGCTGTACTTTCTTCTACCGATTGCCTGGAGCACTTGAAGTGCTCCAGGCAATAATGAGAAAAAAGTCTAATGCGCAAGTCTTGGCAGCAATTCCCATTCGTAGTGGACGATGTTGCGTTCTTGCTTGCCGAACTCAATGCCAATGAGGTAGCAGTCTTTATTGGACTGGTATTTCAGGTGGTATTGGCGCTCCCTGATTTGGCGGAGTGCATTGCCTGTGGGTTTTTCTACGGCCTTGAACTCAAAGATATAGGCTTTGTCGTCTAATTTCAGGGTCATGTCCACGCTTCCGTGTTGGGTGGTGTCATCGGGGATGGTCTCGAAGCCGAGGCTGGCCAAATAGGCGTAAATCACACTGGCATAGTAGCCTTCGTAACCGGCTATTTTGTTATTGGTGAAGTTTTGATAGGGTATCCCGGCAAAGAGTGAGACTAAGGTGGTTTTTAGGGCTTCTGCATTGCCTGCCTTGAGTTGTTCGTATAGTTGGCCTTGGTAGCGGCTTTTTTCCTGTTTTTGGGTGGTCAGTACATCTATGAAGAAGTCGTTGAGCGAATGTTGGATTTCTAAGTTGGGTATTTCGAGGCGGTACCTGATGCGGTTGGCGTGCGTGTATTTTTCTTTGATGGTCAGGTAGCCGGTCTGCCAGAGGAGGGGTTCCAGTTCGATAGAATCCACGTCGAAGCTGTCGAGGATGGCGTCGGTGGCTTCGTAGTTCTCCACGTCCGGGATGGAGTAGTTCTTTGAGCGGATGAGGTCAATCAGGAAAGAAGGGTTGCCAGTGCCCCACCAGTAGTTTCTGAATTCAAAACCTTTGTCAATAAAGAGCAGGATATCAAATGGGTTATAAACCTTTTCCCCAAAATAATTGTAGCCATTGTACCATTCTTTGACTTTATCCATGTCCACCCCGTCGAGCATGCCGCCGAACACCCTTGTCAAGTCCTGGTGGGTATAGCCGCAAATGTTACCATATTTTCCATCTAAGGTAATATCGTTCAGGTTGTTCAACCCGCTGAACAGGTTGAGTTTGGAGAATTTGCTTACCCCGGTGATGAACACGAACTCGACGTATTGGTCATTGTCCTTGATGACGGAATAGAAGTCCTTCATCACGTCACGGATGGCACGGGCGGTATCTTTATCAGTGATGTTGTCGAGGATGGGTTTGTCATATTCATCTATGAGGATGACGACGTTTTTGCCATATTTTTCACTGGTTTTTTTGATGATTTCCTGAAAGCATTCCTTGGGATTGCTGCCGCTGGTACACTGGATGTCCTGGTATTCTTCAGCGCCTTTCAGCAACCATCGCAGGCTTCTGTCCAATTCCTCCGTGTTTTTGTTCACCCCGGCCCCGAAGCTGATGCGCAGTACGGGGTATTTATCCTCAAAATCCCATTGGTCTTCGACGTACAGCCCTTTGAACAGGGCTTTATTGCCCTCAAAAATTTCTTTGAGCGTGTCTAAGAAAAGGCTTTTGCCAAAACGGCGGGGCCGGGAGAGGAAGTAGTATTTGCCACTCGTTATCAACCGATGGGCAATTTCCGTTTTGTCCACATAGACATAGCCTCCGTCAATGATGTGGCTGAGGGTTTGTATGCCAATGGGTAGTTTTTTCATGGTTTGTCCCTGTCCTTGTTTTCAGGGCCGCCGGTTATACTCCCCGGCATGGCGGCACAACGAGGCTCCCGCATACCAAAAGCTCATCCCTGCATCGCCGTCCGAAAAACCTTTCTGCCGACGATGAACCCTATCCCTAAAAATCCACCTAAGAGGATGCCTATTAGCAGCGCTTTCTTTTTGGATTCACCGGCAGGCTTGATAGGGCCGATGGGCGGGTCTATCACCTGAAAAAACGGCGTGGTGCTTTTGAGGATGAAATCAGCGTACTCAACATTTTTGAGCGCCTCCCCATAAGCTATTGCAAACACCTGCAAGTCCCGTTGAAGCTGGTATTTGGAAGATTCGGAAGTGCGTAGCACAAAGCCTTTCTGGGTGTCGTTGAATTTAAGTAGTTGGTATTGTCTGGCATCGAGGAGTTGCCTGAGCGAGTCCGCTTTAGCTTTGGCGATGTAAGCGCTTGTTTGGAAATTGCTCACCGGGCTAAAAACGGGTCTTTTCCGCCCTAACTTGAGTTATTTTTATGAAGCCAATTTCGATTTTTTGCTTTTCCCATCATCCTCATAATACCCATACCCATACCCATATCCATATCCATATCCATATCCATATCCATATCCATATCCATATCCTCCACCAGCGGCTTTCAGCCCATTGAATACTATCCCCGTATTTTTTAATTTTTTGTTTCGGTAGATATCATCAATGATGCCCAACTGTCCCTGCCGGGTTTGCCCGAAGCGCACCACGAAGAGGGTGCTGTCAATATGTTTATTGAGCAAAAGGGCATCTGCCACCAATCCAACAGGGGGGGTGTCAATCAGGATGGTGTCGAATTCCGATTTCAGGTGTTCCATCAGCGCATCCAACCGTTTGCTCATCAGCAATTCGGCCGGGTTGGGGGGGACGGGACCACTGGGGATGTAGAAAAGGTTTGGCGACAATTCGGTGGGCAGGATGATGTCTTCGATATTTATATTCCCGGCTAAATAATTGGTGATGCCGGAGGTTTCGGGG
>SCUG01000537.1 GCA_004297645.1 Saprospiraceae bacterium
ATTTTATGTTGATTATGAGCCGTTAGTCAGAATCAAAAAAAAAATAGAAAACAAAAACCAACGGAAACAAAAGATAAAATACAGGGACATTTCTTTGCCCAAGACAACACCAGAAAAAGGCCAAAGATTTTGTTCTCTCTATTTTGGGAGCTTTATTCTCCGGCCCCATAGCAATTCCGCACCGGGGAGAAAATCATTTCAAAACCATGAAAAATTCAAGATGCTTCGTCTTGTCCATCATTTTCTCAATGATGGTAAACCTCGTTAACAGCCAAGACATGCCCCAAGGCAGAGAACTGCTGAAAGTACAAGAATGCGACAAACTCAACAAAACAATCCGGGACCCTTCAAACACAGCACTTGCTGAATGGGTCAATTCTATTGAAGGGACTGGCTTCATCAAGTTCAACCTCGAAAAGATGCAGAACGATGGTGGGCTTGATAGCATGAAGTCATTGTTGGGGATGTCTAATCCTAATTCATTTACGGTGGTCAACGAAACAATTTCTAAGATAAATCCAGATGTCACATTCGTAACCACGCAACAGTACTACAATGGTATTTATGTGGAAGGAGGAGGATATATCCAAGGATTTATTAACTGTGTGACGTTCTTTATGAATGCATACATCATGGAGGATATAAACATCGGACTTTCCCCTTCATTAACGAAGCAACAGGCAATTGCTTCGGCGCAAGGGCACGAATCAGGAAGTCCCGTCTTCGGGTCAACAAACCCCGAAGACGATATACAACTTGTGATTGACCGCGACCTTACAGTATCGTGCAATTATATATTGGCGTGGAAAATGAGCTACCTGATAGGCAACCAGTTAAAAACAGTCTTTGTCAATGCTACTAACGGTTCTGTTTACAAAGAGTCTTTGCAAAAACGAGGTCTTAATGCACCGACAGCCGATTATGGAGAAGTCTCACTCTCTGATTCGCCCAACTTTCCTGGAGGGTCTTTGACTTTGTTGAGGACACCATCCAATTCTGTCCGAACATTTGATAAAAGCGGAACGAATGAAGGCGGGCTTTTTTCGTCAATTCCTACCTTGTTTGCCCCTTCTCTTTTACCAACGACTTCAGAAACTTCACTTTGGCCTACCACAGGGACTGATGAACATGAACCGGAAGTGTACCAAGCCCATTATGTAACTACCAATGCAAGGGATGTTTTGGATGCATTTGGGTTGCAATTCCCAACGACCTTCTTTGTGGCTGGACATGCGAATGTTGAAGGTGCTGGCTATTTTACTAATACCTACGGGCCTAACAACAGTACAGTTGAAGAAGCATTATATTTTGGATGGTTAAAAGATGGCAATGGTGTTAAATTGAGTACAGCATTGTTTGATGCTGCGGGGCATGAACTGACTCACATGCACCTTTCTGGAAAATTTGGCAACGGAGGTGAACCGGGAGGAATCGAGGAAGCCATTTGCGACATATTCGGAGAATATGCGGAACAAAATTGCCCCAGTGGCCTTACCGATTGGATTCCTGGTGGACAAAATGGCCTGAATATTAGGGACATGGCAAGCCCTGAAATTCCAAATTATTTTCCGGAAATTGGAGAGGAAGATGATGTACACGACATTGCCGGTCCGATGAGCAGGTGGTTCACCATCCTTGTTGATGGTGGGACTTTCCAATTTGCTGGCCAAAATTTTGTTGTTAACAGCATGAACATAAGCGCCGCCGCACAAATAGTGTTCAGTTCAATAAACTTTATGACATCAGGCAGTGATTATTTAGACGCAAGGGCTGCTACAATAGCTGCGGCTGAGCTCATTTATGGGGAATGTTCAGACGAAGTAGAGGCGGTTGCTACTGCTTGGTACGCCGTAGGGGTGGGCTATCCTGCACATTGCAAATTAATTGTGGCTGGAGCTTTGCATTACTGCGAGGAATATTTAGGCACATCGGGAGGAAATGTTGACCTTACCTTGGTGAACCCTATTTCAGGGTATACATATAAATGGATTTATCCTCTTGACTGGCATGCAATTGGGGAATCCTCGCCACAGACCTATATAGGTACACATCTTCGTATGT
>SCUG01000538.1 GCA_004297645.1 Saprospiraceae bacterium
ACGAATCGAATAGTGGTATATCAAGGGTTCGTGAAAATTCGTGGCTGACCTCCCTAACACTGGCGAAGCCAGCACCAAATTTTTCTGCCAAAAAAAGCACGAATTTCAGAGGTTAGCGCCAAAGGACTTGTTTTGGAATGGCAGCCACCCACACCTTTTGAGACTCCGGACTTTGTCGTTCATTATTCCTTCTGTCAAAAAACAGGGATGTTCAAAAGCAGCGGGTCAGGCGTGTTTTCTTTTCTGAAAAATGAGTTTATTTGCACCGCTATTCCAGCCTGCAACCTCGCCAAATCACCCAATGTTCACCGATAACACACCAATCAACATGATAAAAATTCTCGCAAACGACGGAATTCACCCAGACGGAAAACTGCTGCTCGAAGAAGCCGGTTACCAGGTTGACACGCAAAAAGTGCCACAGGAAAAACTGCTAACAATGCTCCCCGGCTACGACATCATCATCGTACGCAGCGCCACCAAGGTGCGCAAAGAACTGATAGACGCCTGCCCCAACCTGAAAATTATCGCCCGCGGAGGCGTGGGCCTCGACAACATCGACGCGGAGTACGCCCGTGAAAAGGGCATCCAGGTTTTCAACACACCCAAGGCGCCGTCCCGTGCAGTAGCCGAACTGGTCTTCGGGCACATGTTGAGCCTCGTCAGGATGCTCAACCAGTCGAACAGGGCGCTGTCCAAAGACGACCCCGATTTTGCGAAGCTCAAAAAGGCTTATTCCACTGGCATTCAGCTCAAAGACAAAACCCTCGGCATCGTCGGTTTCGGCCGCATCGGGCAGGAAGTGGCGAAAATCGCCATCGCCATGGGCATGAAGGTACTCGCCGCCGACCTCGTGGTGAGCGAAGCAGAGCTGGACATCAACGTTTTCAAAAGCCAGGATGTGTCGCTGACGGTGCGCCTCGACACCTCCTCGTGGGAAGAGGTGCTTCGCAAATCGAACTTCATCACCCTGCACGTACCTTCCGGCAGCAAACCCCTCATCGGTGCCGCAGAATTTGAAAAAATGAAAGACGGGGTGTACATCATCAACACCGCCCGCGGTGGCACCATTGACGAAGATGCCTTGCTCGCTGCCCTCGAAAGCGGCAAAGTCGCCGGCGCCGGCCTCGACGTTTTTGTTGGTGAGCCTTCCCCGAAAAAAGAACTACTCCAACACCCGCTCATCTCCGTGTCGCCCCACATCGGCGGCTCAACGCAAGAGGCTCAATCTGCCATTGGGATGGAACTGGCCGAGCAAATCATGGAATTTCTGGGGGCCTGAATGCCAAGCCTTCGCACCCCCATTGCCTGACCTCAGCTTAGAAACGGGTAGTGCAGTTTAGGAGAATACGAATAGCTCGCATTATCCGGAAGGCCCGAATACCGCGAGCCGCACGAGTTTGGGTTGTTTTTTAGTCCCTATCGAATTTTCTTAAAAAACTCTTCTACTTAGTAACGTGCGCAAAATAAGAGGTGTGTTTTTTCGGCGGCGAAGCCGCCGA
>SCUG01000778.1 GCA_004297645.1 Saprospiraceae bacterium
CACATGCAGCCGGAACAGACCGTGCAGGCGCACAAGGATCTGCGCGGCCGCTGGCTGCTGCCGATCCACAACGGCACCTTCGATCTCGCCATGCACCCGTGGACCGAGCCCTTCGAGCGCGTGGTCGCGCTCGCCGCTGCGCAGGGCATCGCGCTGACGACACCGCGCATGGGCGAACGCGTCGACCTGCATGCGCCGCAGGCGATGACGCCGTGGTGGCGCGAGGTGACCACGCCGGAGGCAACGAAGGTTGCGATCCTCGAATCGAGGAGCCAGCCATGAAGCTGCAGCTGAGAGACCAGCTGGAACCGGACGTGATGCGCGGAGTCACCGCCGCCGTGCTGCGCGCGGATGTCGGCAGTCGCGTGAATTTCGATCGGGCCGCGCGGATCGTTCGCATCGAGAACTGGCTGACGGTCGACGAAACGGTCGACGCGATCGCGCGCGAGGGCTATGTGGTTGCAGCGATCGTGGATGCGTCGAACGCGACATCGGGATTCCACTCCGCACGCTAGCCGCACACGCAAGGACTGCACACGCAAGGACAGCCGCCACCGGAACGATGGCGGCTGTCCTGCGCGATGCCTCAGCGTTTCATCGTGCGCTTCAGGGCTGCCTCACCTGCGGCGCCTTCGGCGAAGATCGGGTCGCCGGTCGTTCCGACGTCGAACAGGCAGTCCTTGTGCAGCTTCTCGTCCTTGATGCGCGCACAGACCTGCTTCGCGAGGTCGACGTTGCGAGGATCCATCGGCGGCACCTTGTCCTGCGGGAAGGGGTCGCTGACGAACTTGTCGGGCGTGACATCGCGGGCGTAATCGAACAGGCTCGTGTCCTTGTTCACGCGCCACTTGTCCGAGAAGCCCGGGCTGGTCCATTCGCCCTGCTTCAGCACGCCCATGATGCCGTCGGTCGCCTGCGTGTTGTAGGCGCGGACATTGAGATACCAGACGTTTCCGTAGGGCCAGAAGTAGGCGCTGGCGGTCATCTTCGTGCCGTCCGGGAAATCGACGATGATGCCGGTGCTGCCCTGCG
>SCUG01000049.1 GCA_004297645.1 Saprospiraceae bacterium
TGTCGAGCCAACGCAAGATTGGCGGGATCGGCCATGTTCCCTCCCGCCATGAAACATACTAACATGTTAAACAGCCGACAGCAGGCGGGGGGACCGTCCCCGGGCAACCGATCAGGAGGAACTGGCAGATGATCCAAAGGCATGGTCACCTCGTCGCTGGCGAATGGCTCGATGCCGGCGAGGAAAAGCTGGCCGGCCTGACCTTTTGCACCGCAGAGATAAAAGCCGGCCGCCCCATCCCCGTTCACACCGGCGACTGCGAGCTTGGGGCCTTGGGTGCTGAGCTGATACGGCATCAACGGCTCGATGTTGAAATCAGTGAAGCGGTTTTCGATGTGGAGGAATTGGGGCTTGGGAACCAGGGATTTGAAATTGGGAGTTTGGGGCGAAGTTTGACTTTGAGGGGCCGGTGGCGAGGGGTGTTGCGAGCCAGATTGGCGGAAGGTGAGCGTCTGGTTGGCGGGGATATTCGATAACACCTGCTGCCTGCCGTCCGGCCAGCGCACGGTTATTTCGTCAACGGTGGCGGCCACGCCGGTTCCGAAATTCAGCACATAGTCCACCGACGAGAGCCAGCCACGGGTGGGGAAGAGTTCCAACGATTGCGCCATCCCGGCAGACACGATGGTTACCCTGGCGCCGATGCCGAAGCGGTTCATTCCCTCGCCTTCTAATTTTATTTTTAAAAAGTTATTTACCCCGAAAGCCTCCGAATTATTGCGGTAAATGGAGGCCGGGGCGTTGAGGTTGTTCACCACGAGGTCGAGGTCACCGTCGTTGTCGAGGTCGGCATAAGCGGCGCCATTGGAGTAGCCTTTCAAGTCGAGGCCCCACTCTTTCGAGACGTTTTTGAAAATGGGGAAGCGCTCGCCCGGTGAATCCTCCAACTGATTTCTGAAAGCGTAATTCGGTGCGATTCCCGCTGCCATTTTCGAGGTCAGTTCGTCGTCGGGCACGGTGCGCTGTACCTCCGCATCGGAGGCGTATTTCAGGTAGTCTAAATCGTTGGGCCGGTGCGGGATGCCGTTGGTGATGAAAACGTCCTTCCAGCCGTCGTTGTCCAGGTCGGCAAAAAGCCCCGACCAGCTCCAGTCGGTAGCAGCGATGCCGGCCATCTGGCCAGTTTCGAGGAATGTAAACGGCGATTCGCCAGAAGGCCCGCAATTCACCTGGAGCATGTTCCGGGAGTACTGAAAGTGATAGCCGTAATCCAGCTTCATGCGGTACAGGTTGTATGGGCCGGTGCCGGCGGTCATTTTCAGAACAGATTCGTCTGCGGGTTGCATGTCGAGGGTGAGGAGGTCGGGCAGGCCGTCGTTGTTGCAGTCGGCGGCATCCACGCCCATGCTGAAGGTGCTGTTGTGGCCCGTGGCAGCGGCGATGGATTCTGTGAAGGTGCCGTCGTGGTTGTTGCGGTAGAGGTAGTCATTTTCATGGAAATCATTCGTGGCGTAGATGTCGGGCCAGCCGTCGCTATTGAGGTCGGAGACGACTACGCCGAGGCCGTAGCCCATGCTGCCGCCGAAGATGCCTGCCGCTGCGCTCACATCGGTGAAGTGGCCGCCGTCGTTGCGGTAGAGCCGGTCGCCAGAGAGGCTGTCGCGTTGGGTGCGTTGGGTTGCGGGCACAAAACTTTCGGACGAGTGCACCGCATTGTTGAGCAGGTAAAGGTCGAGGTCGCCGTCGCGGTCGTAATCGAAAAAGGCGGCCTGCTGCGAAAAGCCTTTGAAATCGAGGCCAAAGGATTCGGCTCGTTCGGTGAAGTTCACCCCTGCCCTTTGGCCGGTGATTCCGTTATTTATAAACAGCCTGTTTCTCCCGCTCACGCTTTTGTAATGGCCTATTTCGCAGACGTAGATGTCGAGCCAGCCGTCGCCGTTCACATCGGCCATGGTGACGCCGGTTTTCCAGTGGGTGGTGCCGGTTCCTGTCTCTGACCCCGGCGCAGCAACGCTTAACCCTGCCTGCCCGGTGATGTCTTCGAAATGGAGATGGCCTTTGTTTAGGTAGAGTTTGTCCGGGCCTTGGTTGGCGGTGAAATAAAGGTCGGGAAGCCCATCGTTGTTGACATCGCCGGTGGCCACCCCGCCGCCATTGTAATAATAGAGGTACTTGATGATGTTGAAGCGTTCGCTTTCCTCCAATTGGTTGCTGAACCCGATGCCGGTATTTTTGGCCGGGAGCAGGGTAAACAGCGTGCCGCTACCTCCGTTTTTGCGGCAGCAAAAAAACAACGGGAATAAGACTACGCAGGAAAAGGCAAGGAATTTCATGTGCATCGTTTTCGGCAGAGTGGTTCGGCGCCGAATGTAAGGACAGTTTTTGAAAATACAGCACCCGGAGGTTGGGACGGGTTCAAATTTCGGGCGAAAGCCTCCGCTCGTCGAATGCCGGGCGAACTATGTGGCGGAGGGTTGGTTTTATAGCCGCGGCCTTTTTACCTTTCGGAAAATTTGTAAATAAATGACTGTAATACAACTTTTCAAAACCCCCGAATCAGCGTTGTATCAAAGCCTGCCGGATAGCACCCGCACCTGGATTTACCAGTCGAGCCGCCCATTTTCCGACGATGAAATATCCGCCCTGAAAACCCTGCTGACCCGCTTCACGCAAAGTTGGGCCAGCCACAGCCGGCAACTCTGCGCCTTTGGCGACGTGCTCTTTGGCCGCTTCATCCTGCTGATGGTGGATGAAGACCAGGCCGGTGCCAGCGGCTGCTCCATTGACGCCAGCGTTAGTTTTTTACAGCAACTCGAAAAACGCTACGGCGTGGACCTCTTCGACCGCCTGACCTTTGCCTGGCTGGAAGATGGCGCTGTGAAAACTGCCGAACAGGGCGAATTCGCACGACTGTACAATGAAGGCACCATCGGCGACGAAACTATTGTCTTCGACAATCTCGTCAAAACCAAAGGCGATTTTGAAAAAGCCTGGCTGAAACCATTGGGGAAAAGCTGGCACAAGAGGCTGGTTTGAGGAATGGAAAATGGAGAACTCGGGAGAGAATTGTGAGTATCAGGCGTTTTGGGGAAGGCTGAAATACTCGATTATTAGCTCCTAAGCTGGCAAAGCCAGCACCCCAAAGGCTTTGTGCAAATAGGGTTTTGGGGGCTTCGCCCCAAAACCTCATGTTGGGCCAGCCACGAATTTTCACGAATCGAATAGTGGTGTATCAAGGGTTCGTGAAAATTCGTGGCTGACCTCCCTAACACTGGCGAAGCCAGCACCAAATTTTTCTGCCAAAAAAAGCACGAATTTCAGAGGTTAGCTCCTAAAAT
>SCUG01000539.1 GCA_004297645.1 Saprospiraceae bacterium
CCTCCGGCGGTGCCGGGGGGAGGGGATATTGGGGGCTTCGCCCCCAAACCCCTAAGCCAGCGAAGCCAGCGCCAAATACCCGGGATGGACAAAACCTAACGCTCGACAGTATAAGAACACTGTTTTTGCTTTCATAATGAAATGAGTTTAAGAAGTGAAGAAATTGGTGAAGAAAGGTGTTTTCGAAAACAGGGGTAAATTTAGTGCAAAATGAAATGCCTGTCAATCCTCCGGACGGGGGGGGGAGAACAGCGAAAATGACAATTACCCGGCAGCCCCCTATTCATGCGAACACCTGATTTCTTACTTTCGCGCCGCTTTTTACCCGGATAGAATTTTTACACGCCATAGTGGCCGGCACGCATGGCGGCGGGGCAGAGAAACGAGATTGGTACTTGTCATACCCAAAGGGGCAAACGCACCACCATGATAACCTACATCAAAGGCACCATAGCATTCAAGACCCCGGCCTATGTCATCATAGAGGCGGGGGGTATCGGATACCACATCAACATCAGCCTGAACACCTATGCGAAGGTGGAAAAGCTGGAGCATGTGAAGCTGCTGACGTATTACCACGTGAAGGAAGATGCGCACACGCTGTATGGTTTTGCGGAGGATGAGGAGCGCAACCTTTTCGCACATCTGATCTCCGTATCAGGGGTGGGGCCATCTACGGCACAGGTCATGCTCTCCACGATGACGCCGGATGAATTGCGGGCCGCCATCATCGGTGAAAACGAGGTCTCTTTGCGCAAGGTGAAAGGCATCGGGGCGAAGACGGCCAAGCAAATCATTCTGGACCTGAAGAGCAGGTTGATGAAAGCAGGCGGAGAGTTCCCGCTATCACTCACCCCGGCAAACAATACGATGCGGCAGGAAGCGTTATCAGCCCTATTGTCTCTGCAAGTGAACAAAATACAGGCGCAAAAGGCCCTGAACAAGGTCTTGCAGGAACAGCCTGACATCCAAAATGTGGAAGACCTGGTCCGGCTGGCGCTGAAACAACTTAGCTGAATGGCTTGGAAACCATTTAACCATTTAACCATTTAACCATTTAACCATTCAGCCATTTAGCCATTTAGCAACTGTTAAAGTCAGCGTGTTAAGAAAATCGCCATAACATTTGACGTTTTTGGCCTATTAAATGTGCGAATAAAAACACGGGATATTGGATTATTTTACGAATCGGAATTAGATAAAAACAGCGTTATACCCAACCATTCTGCACCCTTTTCGTACAACCCACTTTTCTGTTTGGGGAAGCGAGTTTTGCTTCTTGTTTTCGCACCATACTTTACATTTTGGATACGGTTTTTTTTTAAAAGCAAATGGCGCTACGCGCTAACTGCTTTTGAAAAAAACCCATGAACGTTAATCCCGCGGGAAGCCCCGAACTTGAAGAATTGCTATTGCCCAATTACATTATGAATAGGAATAAATATCTACCCGGCATTGTTTTGTTTATCGGACTGGCCGCATTGAGTGTGAAACTTTTCGGAAATCCCAATTTCCCTGAGCACCCATACAAGTACTTTTTCCCAGATGGTAAAGAGCATCAGGAAGCCTCACCTCATACCTCATACCCCTCATCTCAAGACACCATTCCCATCGAAGAGCGCTACGGCGATTTTTTGAACAATCCCAATCCCAATCCTTTCGACCTGAACGACCCGCCCATCATTGAGCATTCGGTGGACTATGACCCCGCCACGGGACAGTACATCATCAGCGAGCACATCGGCGACGACTATTTCCGCCCGCCGACATACATGACTTCCGCAGAATACATGGATTACCAAGCCAAAAAGCAGGAGCGCGAATATTTCAACAGCCTTTCTGGCCTCGGCCCTGCGGGCAGCAGCACTGGCCGCGTCGACCCCATCGCCAAGGTAGATGTAAAAAACCAGCTCATAGACCGGCTCTTTGGCGGCACGGAGGTGGACATTCGCCCGCAGGGCAACATTGACCTGACCTTCGGCGCGGAATTTTCCAATGTGAAAAATCCCAGCTTCACGCAACGCCAGCAGCGGCAGGGCGGCTTCAATTTCGACATGGCCATCCAGATGAATGTGCAAGGCTCCATCGGTGAAAAACTGAAACTCTCCACCAACTACAACACCCAGGCTACCTTCGATTTTGACAACACGATGAAACTCGACTACAACACCGATGCCTTTGGTGAAGACGACATCATCAAAAAGATAGAGGCCGGCAACGTGAGTTTGCCGCTTCGCGGAACGCTCATTCAGGGCAGTCAGAGTTTGTTTGGTTTAAAAACGGAGATGCAGTTCGGCCGCCTGCGCCTGACGGCGGTGGCTTCCCAGCAAAAGTCGGAGCAGGAAGAAATCAGCTTGCAGGGCGGCAGCCAGGTTCAGACCTTCGAGGTGTTTGCCGATGAGTACGACGAAAACCGCCACTTCTTCCTCACCCAATACAACCGCGACAACTACGAGCCGGCGCTGAAGGATTTGCCTCAAATCAAAACCCTTTTCACCATTCAAAATATTCAGGTGTGGGTGACCGACACGCGGAACGCCACCGAGAACATCCGCGATATCGTGGCCATTGCCGACTTGGGCGAAACGAGCAGGATGACCAACACCAACCCCGGTTTTCAGCCACCTGCCATACCTGCTTTTACCGACCTCAACGGCAAGCCACTGCCCGACAACAACGCCAACCCGATTTATTCAGCGTTGGTGCAAGACCGCCGCACCCGCACTGTGGACCGAGCGGTGAACGAGCTGAAAGCGCCCCCCTTCAATTTTCAGCAGGGCCGCGATTTTGAAAAGGTGAGCGCCCGGCAGTTGTCGCCCACCGAGTTCACCTATCACCCAAACCTCGGCTTCGTTTCGCTGAATGTGAATATTCAGCCAGACCAGGTGGTGGGCGTCGCTTTTGAGTATTCGTACAAAGACAGCGTATATCAGGTGGGGGAAATTGCGGAAGACATTCCACAAAACACCGACACCACCACGCAGAACGTGCTCTTCGTGAAGATGCTGAAAAGCACCACGCAGCCAGTGGACCTGCCGACGTGGGACCTGATGATGAAAAACGTCTATTCCATTGGCGCCTTCAATGTGTCGAGAGAAGATTTTAAGTTAGATATTTTTTACGATGACCCCGGCGAAGGCAAAAAGCGCTTCCTGCCCGAAACCAACCTGCAAGGCATCCCGCTGCTCAGGATATTTAACCTCGACAAATTGAACGTGCAAAACGACCCCCAACCCGACGGGGTGTTTGATTTTGTGGAAGGGGTGACCATCAACACCCGCAGCGGCCGCATCATATTTCCCGTGCTGGAGCCTTTCGGCAAATCCTTAGGCAGCCAGTTCGCCACACCGGCGGATTCCGCCAAATTCACCTATTCACAATTGTACGACAACACGCAATTCGTCGCACGGGAGTTCGCCGAATTCAACCGCTTCACCATAGAGGGTAGCTACAAGTCGAGTGTGTCGTCGGAAATATCATTGGGGGCCTTCAACATACCGCCCGGCTCGGTCCGGGTTACTGCCGGCGGGCAGAATTTAGTGGAGGGGGTAGATTACGAGGTGGACTACAACATCGGCCGGGTCAAGATTTTGAACGACGCCATTCTGAACGCCGGGGTGCCCATCAAGGTGTCTTTTGAAGACAACACGCTGTTTGGCTTTCAAACTAAAACCATGCTTGGCCTGCGCGCCGATTATGAGTTAAACAAGCACCTGACCCTCGGAGGCACTTACCTGCGCCTGTTCGAGCGGCCCTATACTCAAAAGGTGAACATCGGCGATGACCCCATCAACAACCGCATTTTTGGTCTCGATGTCAATTACAGCAACGACGCCCCCTGGCTCACTAACCTCGTGGACAAGCTGCCACTGTATTCGACCAAAGAAAAGTCCACGATTACGTTTTCCGCCGAAACGGCGGCACTGAAACCGGGCCACTCCAAAGCCATCAACGAAAGTACTGCCGGGGATAAGGACAAAGGCGGCGTGGTGTATCTCGACGACTTCGAGGGCAGTGTGTCCACCATTGACCTGCGCACCCCATTCATCGGCAGCAATGGTTGGGTGATAGCCAGCGTGCCCCAAAACGACGAGCAAAACAACAACCCCATGTTTCCCGAATCACAGCGCAGGGATACCACCCTGCCGGGGGTAAACCGCGCTTATCTCGGTTGGTTTCGCATAGACCCCAGCCTTCGGGGGCAAGGCTCCGACCAAGGCAATCCCTATACTTTGCCCATCCGGCAACAGGAGATTTTTCCCAACTTCACGCCGACCCAGCAATTTGGTGATACCTACGCCCAGATTTTCGACGTGAACTACAACCCCGGCCAGCGCGGCCCTTACAACTTCGACGTTCCAGGGGGCACATCATTTTCCGCTGGCCTGAACTCCGGCGGTGGCATCCAG
>SCUG01000050.1 GCA_004297645.1 Saprospiraceae bacterium
CCCCGTATTCCCTCAAAAAATGAAGCATCTCGGTTTTGCCACTTCCCGTTTTACCACCCAAAACTACCAGCCGTAGTTTTCGGGTAAAAAAACGGTCGAGAACAAAGTTTCGATAGGCCTTGTAACCACCATGAAGCACTTGCACATCAAAACCTGAAAACTGAAGTAGCATAGCTACGCTTGCACTGCGCTGCCCACCTCTCCAGCAATGGATTACCACCTTTTTTTCCGGTGCCAGTTGCAGCGCCATAGCCACTGATTTTGGCATCTTCTGGCCAGCAAATTCCAAGCCTTTGAGGTAAGCAGCCTCGTGGCCGGCATTTTTATATAGTGTTCCTACAATGGCCCGCTCCTCATTGCTGAACAACGGTAAATTCACCGCATTAGGAATGTGACCTTTTTCATACTCGGCAGGGGTTCTAACATCAAAGAGTTTCCGGCCACCTGGCTGGTTCAAATAATCCTCAATGGAAATGATTTTCACCACGTCTTTTTTAGGTAGAAATGCTTTTTCAAGCGCTGGCTTCTTAAAGTTAGAAAATGCGGCGAAGGTACCAATTTCTCATGTTACCTGACTTTCATTCTCCGATAGGCTTTAAGCGTTTTGTCGTAAATTAATTGCAGTTTAGGAACGTGCGCAAAATAAGATGTGTGTTTTTTCGGCGGCTTCGCCGCCGAAAAAACACACCCTTGTTCTTTTTGAGGCCGCCTCCGGCGGCCTCAAAAAGAACATCTTATTTCGAACACGTTACTTAGATTTAGCAGGTTGCGGAGGTTCAGCGGGATTAGTCTAAATCCTTGGAGTTTTCAAAACCCTCTGCTCTGAAAAGTTATTTACGACGTGTTCCTCATCACAAGAAGATACCGGCAATAGATATTAGACTTGTTGCGACGGGACTTCGGAGAAGTCCAACATTGGTAGAATTCGGCATTTATAACCAATTTCGACCTCGAAGAGGTCGCATTTCAAACATTTGTGCAACCTCTCCGAGGTCGAAAACCAAGGCATTTCCTCTACTCCTACCAATATTCGACCTCTCCGAGGTCGGGTCGCAACAAGTTTATTGCTTTGTGAATCCTTTGGCAGATAAAAACCGTTTTTTAATCGAATGGTTTATCCTTGCCGGGCATTAAAAAGCATCTTCGCCTATCATTTGAATAACCTGGAATTTTATGAGGGTCATACTACGCGTCATCTACGAAAGTATCTTACAGGCTACCCACCAATTAGTGAGCAACAAACTGCGCAGCTTATTATCGCTCTTGGGAATAACTATTGGTATTTTCTGCATCGTCGGTGTGCAGGCAGCAGTGGATTCCCTGAAGGACAATGTCATGTCCAGTCTCAATCAATTGGGCGACGACGTGGTTTATATTTCCAAGATGCCCTGGGCAGAAGACCCCCACACAAATTTTTGGAAATACCAACGCCGGCCCAGCCCAAGCTATGAAGATTTAAAGGTCATCAAAAAGAAAGTAAAATCAGCCACGTTAGCCGAATTCGACGTTTTCATCGGCTTGCGCACAGTCAAGTTTCGCTCCAACAGCGCTGAGCGTTGTTTCGTCCTCGCAGTTACCTATGATTTCGACCGTTTGTTCAATGCTGAATACGAGGCCGGGCGCTATTACACACCCACTGAGTATCACTACGGGGTCAATAAAATTTTAATTGGGCACAACGTAGCCGAGGCACTTTTCGGATCGAGCAATCCCATCGGCAAGACCGTCAAATTATCAGGACGGGATATGGAGGTCATTGGTGTTTTCAAGAAATCCGGCAAAGATATTCTGCGTATCATGGATTTTGACGACGGCATCCTCCTCTCCTACGAGTTGGCCAGAAAATTCGCTAATGTTAAAACCAACAACCCATGGGGTGGCTCCGTAAACGTAAAAGCTGCCCCCGGCGTAAGCATAGATAAGCTGAAAGATGACCTCACCGGGGTACTCAGAGCCACCCGTAAACTGAAACCCATTGAAGAAGATAATTTTGCCTTGAATAACCTCACCATCCTCGCC
>SCUG01000540.1 GCA_004297645.1 Saprospiraceae bacterium
GAAAAATCCAGTCCCCCCAGCGGGGTGACGATGAAATTCGCCTGCGGCGAAATAAGCACGGTGAGTTCTGCCGTGTCGGAAACAATCCCCGCCGTGCAAGGCCCCGTCACCGAGCAACGAAATGCCAGCCCGGAAATTCCCGGCGTGACGCCCGTTGCCGAAAGCAACGGCGTTTGGGCGCCGCTGAAAATAGCGCCATTTTGCACATCCTGCCAGCCGGTACCATCGTTCATCTGCCATTGATAATTCAAGTCATTTCCCGCAGCGGATATTTCAAAAACGGCATTGTTGTTTTCGCAAGTGGTCACCGCTTCCGGCTGCAAAAGTATTGCCGTGGCTACCACTTGCTCGCCGCTAAACGGGATTTGAGGGAAGGGAGCCACCACGCCATCCGCACCGGCGGTGGCTTCGCTGGCCGGGGTGTCGCATTGGGCGGAAGGCGTCAGGTTTTCACCCGAAGCACCGCCAGCCGCCAGAATTTCCGCCACGCCGTTGAGGTTGGTCATCACCCTGCCGCCGCCGCCGCCGCCGCCGGGGCCGAAGCAGCGGTCGGATGGGTTTTGGACATCGCTGCCCTGGCCTCCATTGGCTACAAGGTAGAGCGTCCCGGCCCCGGCCAACTGATTAGCGAACAAAAGAACGGTGCCTCCTCCGCCACCACCACCGCCGCCATCACCGGCTGCCGTGACGGGGCTGCCACCATTCGCAGAAATGGTATGGCCGTTGGCCAAAATCGTGTCGGCCAAAATGAGGACGATGCCGCCGCCCGTTCCGCCAGGCGTGCCTGCGCCGGTGTCGTCCACATGGCCGTTGCCGCCGCTGCCGCCGAAATAAATGCGGTTTGGGGAAACAGGCAGGGGTTTGCCTCCCAAGCCGGGGTAGTTGCCGTGGCAGCCGAAGGTAGATGGTGGAATTTGCTTTCCGCCAGTGCCGCCCGCGGTGAGTTGGCTGCCGCCGCCGCCGCCGCTGTTGTGGTCGTTGCCGCCGCCGCCGCCGTTGGCCTGGGCGCCCCGGCCGTGTTCTTTGCCAGGCAGTATGGCGGCGATGCCGTTGCCTTTTGGCGCTCCGCGCCAATCGGAAGCGTCGTAGTGGTAGTTGTTGGCAGCGGTGATGAAAGAGCAATTGCTGGTGACGATGACTTCGTCCTGGCTGGCGAACCCGCCGGAGTTCGCTGAAATATCGCCGTTGAGGGTCAGGGAGTTTTTCACCTCGAAAGCCGCCACGCCGCCGAATCCGTTTTGGAAGGGCAGGGCGGTGACCGAAGCCGTGACGAGGGCATTTTCAAAAAGGGGAAAAGACACGAGCTGTACCATTCCCGCCACATCGTACTCGTTTGCCAAGGCATATTTCAGGAAAATATTTGGGCCGCTGACGGCGAGCACTTCGTTTTGTTCAAAAAGGCCTGCGCTGCCGGGGTCCAGGATGTTGCCGAAGCTGGCCGAATTGGAGACGTCAATAGTGGCCCCGGCCATTTGTATAACCAGCACCCGGTCGCCAGGGGAAAATGTACCGGTGCCCGTACCCGTGATGATTTTAGCCTGGCAGGGTTCGATGGCCGTCACCGGGGCGTAGCTGTTGATGACGCCGCTAAGTGTGACCTGCGAAATGAGTGGCGTGCTGGCGAAAAAGAGGAGAAGAACGAGCGGGTATTGGATTTTCATAAAGTCTGATTTGCGGGGTACTCTGTGGTGGGAAGGCAAAATTGCCAAAAAACGCCGTATTCCCTGGCAGAAACTAAAAGAAAAGAATCGCTTTCCAATTGAAGGTAAAAAATTACCTTTGCCGCCGCTTAATCCCACCGCCTGTTTTCAGGGTAAGTGGGGATGTATCAACTACCGGTTGAGGTACTTTGTTTCAAGGGGTAAAATGGCAGGATTTGTAGTTTTATCCCGATAACTGACTTCAACCAACAACATTTAAAATATGGCAGTTAAAATCAGATTGCAAAGAAAAGGCAAAAAACACAAAGCCTTTTATCACATTGTGGTGGCCGATGCCCGTGCCCCACGCGATGGCCGTTTCATCGAAAAAATCGGCTCTTACAATCCGCTCACTATTCCGGCAACCATCGAAATTGACACCGGCAAAGCCAACGATTGGCTGATGAAGGGTGCACAACCTACAGACACGGTGCGCGCTATGCTGCGCTTCAAAGGCGTGTTGTATAAAAAGCACCTGCTCAGAGGCGTCCAAAAAGGAGTGCTTACAGAAGAAGCAGCCACGAAACTTTATGAGGAGTTGGTGGCGCAAAAGGAAGCGAAATTCGCAGCTCGCAAAGCAATAACTCTCGCCGCTAAGGCAGTTGCCGCCGCTAAAGTCGCGGGCCTCGACAGCTCCTCTGCCCCGAAAAAACGAGTACCAAAAGTAGAGGTGGCAGAAGCCGTTGCAGAAACGGAAGAAACACCTGTTGAAGTGGTAACTGCTGAAGCACCCGCTGCTCCGGCTGTTGAAGAAACTGTGGAAACGCCGGCAGAAACGCCAGCCGCCGAAGAAACTGTGGAGGCTCCGGCCGATGCATCTTCAGAAGAAAAATAGACAATACGGTCTTTTTGGCCATATTGAAAAAGCCCGGCAGGATTTATCCGCCGGGCTTTTTCTATTTTACAGGACATCGAAATCTCCTCAATGAATTTTATAAAGGGTCAATATCATCGGGTGACCGTCTTCATGCATCTTTATCGAAAGGGAATCGAGTGTGAGTGAGAGCACTTTTACGGCTTTCTCTGAGGATGCTTCGTTGATGGTATCGAGGGTGTAGAGAAGGTCGCCAATGAGCGAGAAGGTACCGGCCTCCCGGTAATTGAGGGTGCTGTGAAACTTGTAAAAGCCATTCGTGGTAAACTCAAAAGCTATTTCTTCGAGAGGCACATCCACAGGCATCCCGTTTTCTGTGAAAGAGGCCGCCTGCCATTTGCCACTAAGTTTTTTTTCGTTCCACGATTCGCAACCGCAGAACAGCAAGATTGCGCCTGCGACAAGGGCGATATTCGTAATGTTACTCTTTTTCAAAATCTCCTGTTTGCTTTAAAAGGATAGTGTAGAATGCCTCGAAAGTAGTCAATCCTTCCCCTCTATTCAATGCAAAAACGCCGTCTTACGATAACCTTAACCGGAAGGCTGCGGCAGAGTTTTACGTTGGGGCCAAGTTAGTGAATCAATTCATATCAGAGCAAAAAACCTGAACCTCAGCCGAGGAAGCCGGCGGCCGTTGACTGCTTGCGTTTCAAGAATCCTTTGACGAAGGTATTGAGCAGCACGACGGTGGTCATCAGCACTGCCAAACGGCCTATAAGGTCACCCCACCGGACGTAAAAAGTGATTTCGTCATTCATGTGAATGGTGCTGCGGATGGCGGCTTCTTCCCCATATTTCGTGGGTTGGAGGATGTCGCCACGCTGGTTGAGAAAGCAGGAGATGCCGGTGTTGGCCGAGCGGGCGATGCTGCGCCGGGTTTCGATGGCTCGCAGTGAAGCGAATTCGAGGTGCTGCTTGTGGCCGGCGGTATTGTCCCACCAGCCATCGTTGGTCATGATGAAGGTGGCGTTGGCACCGGCCCTGACGTAGCCGGCGTGGTATTCGCCGAAGACGCTTTCGTAGCAAATCACCGGGGCCACCTTGCCGCTGCCGCTGGCGAAAGCCATGCGTTGAGGCTGAGTGCCGAGGCCTTCCACAGAGCCGCCAAGCTTCTCCGCCAACGGTTTCAAAAAGAAAAGCGCCTCGTGATAGGGCAGCACTTCTGCCCCCGGCACTAACTTTGATTTTATGTAATAAGGAACCGAGTCCGCACCATTTTCCAATTGTATGGCGGCGTTGTACGCTTCCCAATAGGTGGTGTCCCGGCCAGCTATTTGGGTACGGGTAGTGCGGGGGTGCGATTCGCCGGGGCGAAAAATCTTGTACGCCTCCACGCCGGTCACCAATTTGAGCTTTGGGTAGTTTAATAAAAAATCCTCGAAACGGCGAACGGTTTGTTCCCGCTCCACATCCGGCAGGTTGTGGGCGTTGAAGCTAGTTTCCGGGAAGACGAGGTATTCGGTATTTGCCGTCAGCGCCTCTTTCGACAGCCGCAAAAACCGCTCGATTTGCTCTTGTGGAGACACCTGAAATTTTTGGTAATGCGGCTCGAAATTGGGCTGCACCACCACCACTTCCACCTCCCGGCCTTTGTCGTG
>SCUG01000541.1 GCA_004297645.1 Saprospiraceae bacterium
TTCATTGCCCTCACTATTTGTACTAAGCCTATTTGGTTCTGGCTGCATCCCGATTACCCGGATGGCTAAAGTTTAATAGCAAATGTCAAATGGACAAAACCTGGCGTTCAAAAGTATAACACAAGCTTCATGCACTGCATGGGGCCTGTATTATTCCGCTAAGTTACCTTTGCCCGATGATGAACAACGATGTTCATTTTTACAAAAAAAACGGAACATGGGATTTTTGAAAACCTTTTTTGCAAGTCTTGGGGTGCTACTCCTTTCTACTGCCACATTTGCGCAGCAACACCCCCGCCTCGTGGTGGGCATCATCGTTGACCAGATGCGCAACGACTACCTTTACCGGTACTGGGACGATATGGGCGAAACCGGATTCAAAAGACTGTTGCGGGAGGGCCATGGCCCGCTCGCCGAGCCACCAGCGGCTTTTCGTTTTCCGGTGGCTGACCTGGCTGCCGTAGTTTTCCCTGAGTTTGGCGATGATGTAGTCCATGCCTTCCTCCACCGAGTCGGTGACGAGGAAGTGGCCGGAATCGTTTGGCGAAATGGTGCCGGCAGCTTTCATTTCTTCAATCTGGTCGAGCAGTTCCTTCCAGAATTCCCTACCAAAAAGCACCAGCGGGAGTGCGCCGATTTTGTGGTTCTGGATGAGCGTCAGGGTTTCGAACAGCTCGTCCATTGTGCCAAAGCCGCCGGGCAGCACGACGAAGGCGTACGAGTATTTCAGTAACAAAACCTTGCGGACGTAGAACCGGCGCATGGTAATCATCACGTCGAGGTAGGGATTGGGCTCTTGTTCATGGGGCAGTTCGATGTTGCAGCCGGCGGAACAGCCGCCCGCTTCCTTGGCGCCCCTGTTGGCCGCTTCCATGACGCCAGGGCCGCCGCCGGTCATCACGGTGAAGCCCTTGCGGGCAATGGCCTGCCCGAACAACCTTGCCTGCTGGTAGTAGGGGTGGTCTTCTTTGAAATGTGCCGAGCCAAAGACCGTGATGCTCGGCCCAATGAAGTGCAGGTGGCGGAACCCCCGCACAAACTCCACCATGATTTTCCATACCCCGGTGAAATCGGCCCAACGGCTGCCGGGGCCTTTCAGGAAAAGGTATTCGCCGTTTTGCGGTTTTGATTGATGTTTCATGGCTCTGAATGGATGGTGCCTGGCCAAAGGTGTCACCTTTTCAAAAGGTGACACCTTTGCCGAAAATAGAAAAGCCGGGGACTTTGGGTCGTGCCGGCTTTTCTTGTGTTGGGAAAAATGTCGGGTTTACATGGAAGTTGCCTCCAGGACAATCTTCACGTTCACGTTGTCGCCGACGACCATGGTGCCTGCCCAGCTTCCCGCGCCCACGCCGTAGTCGTTGCGGTTGAGGGCAATTTCAGATTGGATGCTCATGGCTTTGGCGCCTTTCATCATCGGGTGGTCGGCGATGCCCAGCACTTTGAAGGGGAGGGCAACGTCTTTGGTCACGTCTTTAATCGTCAGTTTGCCGTAGGCCACATAGCTGTTGTCGCCTTTTTTTTCAAAGCGGGTAGAGGCAAATTTGATGGACGGGAACTTCTGCGCGTCGAACCAATCGGCGGATTGCAGGTGATTGTCACGCTTCGTTTCCTGTGTGTTCACGCTGGCCACGTCAATGGTGAAACTGGCCTTGCTCTCTTGCAGGTTTTCGGGGTCGAAAAAAAAGTTGTCCTCGAATTTCTGGAACCTGCCCTCGACGGGCGTGAAAAGGTGGGTTACGTTGAACGTGATGGCGCTGTGCGCTTTGTCCACGCTCCAATGTTTGGGCGGGGTGAGCAAAAGGGTGAAGGAAAACAGTGCGGCGGCAATTGCCAGGCCGAAAGTCAGACGAAAAATGCTTTTCATGATTGAAATTTTTTTAGTGAAAAAATTGAATTCGCCTGATTGGTGGTTGATGCCGGGGAAACCTGACAGGCTTCCCGGAAAAAATTTCTCCGGGTTAGAGGTGACACCTTTTAAAAAGGTGTCACCTCTGAGTTCCAAAAAAAAAAGGGAGCATTTGCAGCCCTCTTCGTGGTTAGTTTTTCTTGCAGCACATTGGAACTGTGCCATTCTCATAAGGACAATCCGGTGTGCCTGCCAATGGGCAATGGAGCTTTGGGCAATCGGGAGTGCCTTCGAGCGGGCAACTACTTCCCGAAGACTTAAACCCGTAAATAAGCCCGGCGAATGCAAGCATTCCTGCTGTTGCGAAAACCATGATTCTCTTTTTCATTGAAAACATTTTTTAGTTAAAAAATCAGTTCACATCGCAAAGATGCCGCCTGGGGGGAGGGGGTCTCCAAATTTTTTCAATCGTTTTCCAAAATTGTTTTCAGGTGGCATTCAATGGCCTGTATTGCCTTGAGCTTCGATGGCACTTCTTCCGGGTTTATGCCTGGAAACTGCCGGAACAATTGGTCTATGTAGTCTTCGTAACCACAATTGCCAGGGCATTTTTCCTTGCTGGAAACAATTTTTTCAGCCAGGGCTTTGCGGAACACGTCGTCGAGGAGCAGGTAAATAGCCTTTTGAAGCCCGTTTTCCACCGCTTTCATTTGCGTGAAAATTTTCACCGGATCTTCGCCTTTGTCAATCATTTTGCCAATGCCCGCCAAGTGACCGCTGAGTGTTGCCAGCCTGTCAATAAGATTTTTGGATAGCTCTTTTTGTGCCATAAGTTGTCCTTCTTAAAAAGTAATGCCTTCATGCTGTGGACTATTTTCATGGGGGGGCAGAGGTGACACCTTTTTAAAAGGTGTCACCTCTAAATTCCCTCAACTCGCGCAGCAGCTTAACTTCGACACGTCCTTCCCGAAAGTAATCGCCGCCAGTTTTATCCCCTCGCCCAGCGTGAGGTAGGGGTAAAAACTCTCCGCCAATTCCTTCACCGTGATGCCGTATTTAATCGCCATGCTCAGTTGCTGGATGAGTTCGCCGCCTTCCGGGGCGACCACCCTGGCGCCGATGAGCCGGTCCGTTTCCGGGTTGCGGATGAGCTTGATGAAGCCTCTGGTGTCGTGAGCGGCAATTGCCCGTGGCACGTCTTTCAGCTCCAATTTCGATACTTCAAAAGGGATATTTTGGGCGGCTGCCTGCGCCTCGTCCAACCCGGCACCCGCCACC
>SCUG01000542.1 GCA_004297645.1 Saprospiraceae bacterium
GCCCGATGGGAGCAAGTTTGCCGACTACGACTTCCTCAACTACACCCAAGTTTTCAACTTTGACCGCTGCTCAGGATTGTTAAGTAATCCGATATTGATTGAACATGACATAGACCCAGTCGTAAACAATGGAGGATCGAGCATTGCATTTTCCCCCTCTGGAAGGTTCCTTTACATGAGTAGGACTAAGAATGGCTATGCTCTTTTTCAGTATGATATGGAGGCAGATGATATATTGGCATCAGAAATAATAATCAGTCACTGCATCAATCCTCCACCCTTTTCATGTAGTTTCGACAACCTAATTTTAGGCGCTGATGGGAAAATTTATGTTGATGGCGCTGATACCCTTTCATTTCATTGCATAAATTTTCCAGATGAAAAAGGAATAGACTGTGATTTTGATTTTCAAGGATTCAATCTTATTTCATCAAATCCCAATCCCTGGTTTCCTTACTTTCCCAACTACCGCCTCGGTGCATTAGCGGGCAGTGTGTGCGACAGTATCGTGTCCGGCGACGAAAATGTTATTATCGGAAAACCTGAGTTGCTGCTTTCCCCCAACCCGGCAAGTGACTATGTTGAGGTCAGCGTTAATTTGCCACGCCACCTATTTGGACAAAACGTGGAGCTGGTGCTGTTGAACCCGCTCGGCCAGGTTGTGGAAGTGAGAAGGTATGATAGGGTCGTGCCACAATATCGGTTTGATGTGACGATGCTGCCGCCGGGGCTATACAGCATTGCCTTGCAATTTGATGGAAGGGTGGCCGGAGCGGTGCAACTCAGCATTGTGAGGTGAGCCACCCATTTAAAAGAACCGCTGCTCTCCGTTTAGCACGGCATTACTTTTTGACAAATTTATCCACAAAAAGCCGCCCATCGGAAGTTTTCATTTTTAAAAAATACAGCCCTGAGGGTAGCCCGGTCAGGTCTATTTGGCGGGAGTTTTCGTCATGCTGCACTTGGCGGCCAGCAGCGTCGAAAAGCAGCCATTCTGCCAGCGATGCTTCGCCGCTTATGGTCACCTGTGACGACGCCGGGTTGGGGGCCGCCACAAGTGCCGGGCCACCGGGAGAGGATTCCTTCGCAGCGCTGAGGCTACAGTTTACCGCGCACCAGTCGCGGGCGTTTAGTTCGCACAAGATGGTCTCGTAGGCCAGCTTGGCGGCGCCACTGCCGGGGTAGGTGCGCACGCCAAGCGTCCGCAGAAATTCGAGAAAAACGGGGTCGTTGCTGCCGTAATAAGTGCCCAGCCAGTCCACCGTTTCCTGCGACCAGTCGGTGAGCTTGAAAATGCTGAGGTACTTCACGTGGTCGTAATAAGTGTCCCAGGCGTCGAACACGTTTTGGAAAAACGCGGCTTGCAGGGTTTCCGAGCTGAGGCAAACGGGGCTTGAAGGGTAGCCGCATTCCACGAAGAAAATGGGCTTGGTCGTATCGGGGTACAGCGCCACCAACTTGCCGAAGTCGCCGCTGACCACGCCGGGCGCTTTCACGGTGAAATTCGGATTCAGCGGATAATAGGTAACGGAAATCACGTCGGTACTGCCGTTCACCATTTGGCAAAGCGGGGCGGTGATGAATTTGGTCAGGCCCTCGTAAGTGAACGTGGTGCCCACCTTGAGGGGCGAGCCGTGCAGCTCGAAATACTTTTGTTTGGCGTAGGGAAACACAGCGTCGAGGAAATTCTTGTACGCTGCATATTGTGACGCATCGGTGCCGAAATAGGCGTCCGATTCGTTGCCGATGTTCAGGGCGTCGAGTTGCAGGTGGGGGAGGTGGGCGAACACGGTATCGAGCAAAATCTTAAAACGGTTTATCATCAGGGGGGCATCCCAGGGCACGGCCACCAAATCGGGCGGCACCACCCGGAACAGCGTGTTGACGGTGGCCAATTGCAGCTCTGCCGTAGTGCCGAAGGCCGTGTAAAAAATATCGGCAGGGTCCATGGCCTCGCTCATGAGGGCGGTATCGAATTGACCGGGTTGTGGCTCCAGGTCCGACCAGGAGTACGAAATGTGCGTGGACGCCATGCAGGCATCGTTCGCTGTTGCGTAAGCGGCGAAAAAATTGTTGTCTTCGGCCACGTCCAATTGCCACGAAAGCACCCGGTTGCCTTTGGGCGTTTGGGCGGCAGCCAGGCTTGAAAATAAAACGGCGGCGAAAAGGAACAGCGTTGTTTTTTTCATGACGGATGATGGATTGAAACCTGAAAGGCGGGATTTCGCCCTTTCCTGTTTTCGGGTTTTGAAAAACTGTCGCTACATTGCGCAGTA
>SCUG01000543.1 GCA_004297645.1 Saprospiraceae bacterium
CCAATGTCTTCGTATCGAACGCTCACGGCGAGGCGGCCCAGCGTGTCTATCAGGCCGTATTTTTCTTCCTTGTTGAAAACCCGAAGCACCTTGTTTCCGGTGTCTTCGAGGAAGCCCAACTCGTCGAATTTGCAGGGAAGGAGTTGTTTGCCGGCATGGTCCACCATGCCCCATTTTTCGCCGCTTGCCACGATTCCCACTTCGTTGACGAAGTCTTTGGCGAAGGTGTAATTCGGAGCCACGGTCATTTGTCCGAGGGTATCTATGTAGCCCCAGGCGCAATCTTCACAGATGAGCATTCCGAATTTGTCCACATCGAGGTCGTGTTGTGTGTAGTCGGAGAGGGAGATGGGGGCGAGCTGTTTGTTGAGGTACTCTTGCAGGCGGCCGAGGTGGTTTTCGTTGTGGCGGAGGGTAGCGGACAAATTGCCCTTCATGCTGGCGCGTGCGACGCCGTCGTGAAAATCGCCGATGAAGACAAAATCTTTGCGGAGGACTTTGCCGATACGGGTGACCAAGCCGTGCCTGCCATTTATGAAGGAGCAGCGGGCTGCCGGCAGCCCCTTATCAAAATCGTTTAGCCGTATGTCCACCAATTCAACTTCGTGAACGAGCAGGCCGGTATCGTTTTGCACCAGACCGTAGGCCATCTCATATCGGTACGAGGTGCGGCCGTAGTCCATTTCGTGCATCATCTCGATGCCTACAAGGGTGAGTCCCAGCTCTTTTTCTACCTGTACTTCGTCGAAGGCCGGCTCGATTTGAACCACCCCGTTGTCGAGACGGCGCAGGCCCCATTTGTCGTCTTTCGGAGAATAGAACCACTCGAATTTTTCGAGCTGGTAGGGAGAGTCGCTGTCACCCCACTGCCAGGGTTGGCGGAGGTTTTCGCGAATAACGCGGATGGTGAAGTGTTGGGCGAAATTGCTTTCTTCAAACAGCCGCCCTTCTTCGCTGAAGCTGAACACGGAGAGCTTGTTGCTTTGGTAGGCTTTGCATTTGTCTTCGTCGAGTTCAATGCGGTCGAAGGACGGCGGGACCACGACTTCCCCCCGGAAATTGGCGATGCCGCGTTTTTTATCCTTTATCACGACGCAAAGACCCTTTTGCATAGGAGCGATGTAATCGTAATCGAACGGAATGAGGGTTTCATCTTCGAGCGTGACGATGCCCCACTTTCCCTCGAAATTGGCTCTGAACAGGTCACCGCCGTAGGGTTGTATTTCGTTGTACAGGGTCTTGAGTACCAAGTTGCCGCAATGGTCAATGAGGCCGAGCAGCCGGTTGCGCTTGCAGAGCGCAAAATTTTCGGAAAAAGGATAATACGCCTCGAAGCCGCCCTGTGCCACGAGCTTGTTGTAAAACTGAGAAAAAAGGCAGACTTTTTTCTCAGAGGTCAGCTTGATGAAGTTATCCGACAGGCGGCTGAAGTGGTCGAAAATGGCGTCGAGTACCTTCACGCCCTGTGGGTCAAAGGCGCCCCACTTCCGGAATTTTTTGAAAAAATAAAGGTTGTCGCTATAGATTCTGATTTCTTCGGCCTGAGGCGGCAGCACTTCGAATCCGTTGGAAAGTAGCAGGCCCAGCAGTCCGTCATTTTCTGTTTGGAAGAAAATGCCAGGTATGTGCTCCGGCACGTTCGCCACTAAGCTGACCTCATCGTAGCGTGGTACTGCCACCAACCGGCCGCTGCCATCCACAATGCCCCATTTTTTATGGACCAAAAATGCCAGGTAGCTGCGCCGCGAGCGAATGCTTGTATTTAGCACCTGTACCTGATCGTAGCCTGGTTTTAGTATCACCCGGCCCTCTAAATTGATGACCTTCCATTGGCCGCCGTTCATCACGGAGATGAGCGTGCTGTCGAGCACTTTCAGGTCGTCGTATTCGGGCGGCACCACTTCTGCGCCTTTGTTGTTAAGCATGCCGACTTTACCTCCTCGCTGCATTACGGCGTAGCCAAACCTTTTGAACTCGCCAATGGCGTCGTACACCGGCTGCTGCACGAGCTGCCCGTCCGAATTCATCAATCCCCACTTCTTGTCTTTTTTTATAGGAAAAAGCGATTGGGCAGGCAAAAAAACGGGAGCAAAAAGCAGAACGATTAGTACGGCCGTTATCTTCAAGTGCATATTTTCTGTTGAGTTCAGCATTGTTGGTTGAGAATCCCCGCCAGGCGGGTGTAATGAGAGTCGCTTATTGAAAGGTGAGCGAGAAGAATTATTTTGCAAAGAAAATAAATCCCCGAATGAAATTATGGATGTCACGCCAAAAGAAACGTTAGGCTTCCGGCAAGAGGTATGGTTTTAACAGGCTTATTTTGTATCCCCTCATAAATGAATGGGAGTTCTCTTAAAATGCCCGGTTCTTTCGAGCGGCAGGGTTTTGAACTCTGCGTTTCTGAACCGAAAACGCAGGGTTAAAAATCCTGCCACTCGAAGAGCTACCATAATTTTTTGAACGGATACACTTTTACTTTTCGTGAAAAACACCTTCGAATGATCATCAACAACACGACTATTGCCCCCGGCGAAAACGCTATTCTGCGGCTGAACGTGGGGCGGCTGCCCTCCGATACGCGCATCTATCTGAACGTTCACGTCTATCGAAGTTCCGTGCCGGGGCCGGTAGCTGCTGTGCTGGCAGGGGTGCACGGCGATGAAGTGAACAGCGTGGAAATCGTGCGGCGTACCATCGCCTGCCACATGTTCGGGAACTTGCTCATGGGCACGGTCGTCGTTATTCCCGTGCTCAACGTGTATGGCTTCAACAATTTTTCGCGGGATGTGCCCGACGGCAAAGACGTGAACCGCAGTTTTCCAGGCTCGGCCAAGGGGTCATTGGCGGCCCGCGTGGCGCATATTTTCACCAAAAATATTTTGCCGGTGATAGATTTCGGCGTGGACTTTCACACTGGCGGCAGCAGCAATTACAACTATCCTCAGATTCGCTATTCCAAGGGCCGTGAGCAAAGCCGTGAACTGGCGGAGGCCTTCGGTGCTCCTTTTACCGTCGCCAACCGTCCCATCCCGAAATCGCTGCGCAAGACATGCCTCGAAGCGGGCAAGCCCATGCTGGTATTCGAGGGTGGCGAAAACCTGCGGTTCGATGGCTTTGCCATTGAAAAGGGATTGGCGGGCATCCGGCGCCTGCTCTTTTCGAAGGGCATGTTGCCGGAAGCGCCACCTGGTGCTCCCACCATTCACATTGAGAAAACGACATGGCAGCGAGCTGCCCGGCCTGGCATGTTCCGGTGGTGGAAACAGTCGGGGCAAGCCGTGCAAAAAGGCGAGCCGCTCGGCGTCATCAATGACCCATTCGGGCAGGATGAATTCCCCGTATTGGCGAGCCGCAACGGTTTCATTATAGGCCACAATAACTCACCGGTGGTGCGGCCGGGCGACGCTCTTTTTCATCTTGGATACTGAGGGCGGCGTTCGTGCTAACGGTTTCTCAAATCTATTCCCCAGGCAAGTTTGTTGCGAATGGTCTCTAAAAAGCCGACGTCTT
>SCUG01000544.1 GCA_004297645.1 Saprospiraceae bacterium
CTAAGAACACTAAGATTTTTATACCACTTAGAACACTTAGGCCACTAAGCTAAGTATTCATTATTAATCCTAAGTGCCCTGAGTGTTCTTGGTAATAAAAAAGGTTCTCAGTGATAAAAAATCCCGGCGTTCTTAGTAGTAAAATTATTTTTCCTGCAGGCAGGCATCTGCTAGTCAACAATTAAAGCTGAAATCACATCCAGATAGTTTTGTGCCTCAACTATCATTGGTTTTACGATATCCTCGGCCAGGTTGGACATATCATCATAATCGCCCGTTTGACGAAGTTCGAACAATTTGGTATATAATTTCCCGGCGCTATTTGGAACAATGCCTGTTTTTATAAAATGCATTCCAAGAAGGTGGATGACACCTTTGTGTGTTTGTGCGGCGTAATTATTTTTAACCAGAAGGGCACTTGTGATATAATAACATGCGTAATACAGTCTATTGGCTACTGCATTCCAATAACCGAGGGTTGCGATACCTTCCGCTTCTTTCAATGTGTCCTTTGCTTTTTGAATACGGAAGGAAACTAGAGCGTTCCTTTCATCATTTGTCAAACTCATAAAAGAATGCCTTCTTTTTCGATGTTTTTATAAAATGGTGTAAAATCTCGTTTCTCCCATTCCGATTTGGTATAAAGTTTTACGGAGAAAAGTTCTCCTTCCTGCCACCCCAGTTCATATAACGGGTACGAAATATTATCAAAATCAGCCGGCTCAACTTTTGATTTGTCCAAAATAACCAGAATGTCCCAATCCGAATCGGGTTTTGCATCCCCTCTGGCCCGCGACCCAAAAAGCATCACCCTGGCATCAGGAGCTATGGTTTTCAGCTTCAGCTTAATAGCTTTCAGGATTTTTTCTTTTGACTTTTTCATTTTCAAAACTATAAAAATAGCCTGATACTATTTCTTACCACTAAGCCCACTTAGAACACTTAGTTTTTTCTTAGTGTGCTTAGTGTTCTCAGTGGTTAAAAAATCAAAGTGCTTTCAGTAGAGTTGATTTACCACTAGGAACACAGTCCACTAAGCTAAGTATTCATTATTAATCCTAAGTGCCCTAAGTGTTCTTAGTGGTGAAAAAAGGTTCTTAGTGGTGAAAAAAATCCTAAGTGTTCTTAGTGGTAAAAACAAACTGCTCCCACCAACTGGCGATGGCCAGCAGGCCCCACAAGGAATACGAAGCATCCAGCACGTCATTTTTGTTTTTCTCCACTAAGGCGAGCACGTTTTGGCTGTCGAACAGGTTGTGGCGCTTGCACATTTCGGGCGTGAAGGCAGCCCGGAGGCGGGCATCGAGAGGGCCGGTTATCCAATCCCGGACCGGCGCTCCGAACCCGGTCTTGGAGCGGTAAACGATTTCTTTTGGCAGGTGCCGCTCTCCGACCTTGCGCAGCAAATACTTGGTGGTGAGGCCCTTCATTTTCAATTCCGGCGGGATGGTCGTGCTGAACTCCACCAAATCTTTATCGAGATAGGGAACCCGCACCTCCACGCCGTGCGCCATGCTCATTTTGTCCGTGTAGTTCAGGTTGTGGTCGGGCAGGAAATACTTCAGTTCCCAATACAACATCTGGTTCAGGCGGTTTTTTTCGAGCGGTATGTTTTGAAGCGATTCAATCAGGTGTCTTCTGGGGTCGTAGCCTTTCAGCTTTTCCCGGTTGCTTTCATTGAACAGCATTTTGTTCTCTTCGATGGGCAGCCAGCCGAAGTAGTTGGCCATCCATTCTTCCTCGCTGTCCCCGTTGAAATGAACGAGGAATTTTTTAAGGCGCCGCAGCAGGGAGGAAGAAACCCACATGTTGGCAGCTCTTCGGGCCAAAGCCGCTTTCACGGCAGCGGGTACAAAGGCGGTGAACTGTTCGTAATAAAAGGACTGGTGGCGCCGGTAGCCCGAAAAAAGGTCGTCGCCGCCGGTGCCGCCCAGCAACACCACGATGCCCTGTTCCCTGGCCCGTGCGCTGATGTTCAGCACGTTGAGCGGGGCGGCATCCGCCTGCGGCTCGTCCAAATGCCAAATCATTTTGTCGAAGTCCCGGACGATGTCCGGCATTGCTGTTACGATGTCTAAGTCAGCGCCGAGGTGTTTTGCCGCCAACCGGGCGTAGGGCAAGTCATCCGTGAAACCTTCCCGGTGACTGCTCAGCGCCGTTTCGATGGTGAAGCAGGTCAAAGCCTGACCGGGGCTCGCTTGCTTCGCCATTGCTGCCACCAAGCCCGAATCCAGCCCGCCAGAAAGAAAAAATCCGATGGGCACATCGGAAAGGAGTTGCCTGCGAACGGCTTCAAACTCTTTGATTGTCATCAAAGTCGTTAATAACTCCAAAAGTCCGGTCGTGACTGTTTGAGTCTGTAACATCTAAATGCTTCTTTCTTTACATTAAGCACCAAGCTTAGAAACGCTATGCTAAAACCATCAAGATTCCTTAAACTAATTGCAACCTCCTTAATAGCTTTCAGGCCGTAAATCCTTTTCAGGATTCCCCAGTCTTTCAACTCCCCGTATTCCATAACACGTTCTATAATAAATGCTTTATTGGATTGCCAATCAACCGTGGCTATGGCCACATCCCAAAACAGGTGGGGCGAAAGGTCTGAAATGGCGTATTCGTTTTTCATTGATTCATGGCTTCAATTTTCCCCCGCCTTTGTCGGGGCAGGCAATTTCCAATTAAGGGTGTTAAGTGAAATTTCTCCGACGCTGATGGACGCTGATTTTTATGACTTATTATGATAAACCCCGGCAATAAACATAAGAAATCATAAAAATCAGCGTCCATCAGCGTCGAAAACCTATTCTTGAAAATTTCTCTTATCACCCCTAATTACCCATTTCCTTTGTCACCCTGGAAGGGTCGCCGTTGAAGGTGATGACGTAGCGGCCGTCTGCGCTGCTCATGGGTTGGCGCCCATTGGAAGAGGTATCCTGGATGGACAGGCGGCGGTGGGCCAGGGCATTTGTCCGTCGCAGTAAATGCCGTGGTCGTCGGCGCCCCGGTGGAAAACGAGCCTTGAAAAGGCGTGAACTAAGTTTTTAGCCTCCGGGGGAAGAAGACCGGTGATTCCAAACATCGGCTTAGAACTGTTTTATTGTTCTCATCGCTCACTCCTCTCCCGCCTGTTGCGGCGCAAGCATTCTCAATTCTCAATTCTCCATTCTCTCAGGCTGTCGTAAATGGCAAAAGCGAAAATGCCATTTCAGCAGGTCCAGCACTACTCTAAAACAATAACCTTTTTACCCATAAATTCCTTATGCGGTTTTTTAATGGCACTTTGATAAACACACTGATATGGCGGTCCAATTCCTTAAATTCCAACTCCATCTCTCGGGCCATTTTTTCTATCTCAGGGTTCCTCTCTTTAACTACCACAGTAGCCCAGCACTCATGAATCCGGAGTAAAAGATTTACCGCAATCACCGTATCGCCAAACGCTTTGCGAAACGCAGTAAGTATCAACCCCTGCAAGCTCAACATCTCCCTTTCACTATTGCTTGGATTTCTCTTTCTTTCCATGAAAACCGCTCTTTATGTTTTTCCACCCAACACCTGTGTGGACACAGTAGCTTATTTAGTGGACATAAAATTCCTTTTTACATTAGACTTTGGACACTTTTTTACTAACCCCCGGATTAATCCGGGGGTGCCCCAATGCCCCATTTTATCTGGGTTTTAACCCGCTTCCAACGCTTTATGGGGGTTGAAACCCACAAAAAGTGAGGATTTACACCGTATTTACAATAAGCCCATGCGGATACCCTGATAGTAATCCAATTTTCTGGATTGAAGCGCCTTTGATAAAGTCTTTAGAACAAATCAGGTTTTGCATCTCCCCTTGCACGTGACCCAAAGCGTATTACCCGTGCATCAGGGGCAATAGTTTTTAGCTTCAATGTGATAGCCTTCAGGATTTTTTCTTTTGATTTTTTCATGACTATTAAGGAACGTGCGCAAAATAAGATGTGTGTTTTTTCGGCGGCTTCGCCGCCGAAAAAACACACCCTTGTTCTTTTTGAACACGTTATTAAGGCAAAACTAAGAAGCGACAAATAATCTTTCGAGACGTTGACTACGTTAGCTATCGCAGCGAGGAATTGTCAACTTAGTCCGGAGGAGAACCCCACGCGTTGACAACTTTTCAAAAGTTGTCAACGCTCAAGGTGGACTCATGGTTTGACGGTTAAATGCCTGCCTGCCGACAGACAGGGTTGAGTGGGTGGATGACCTACAAGTTACTCCTCTGCGGCCAGTTGCTCTTGAATGGCAACTTCCAACTTGGAGGGCGTTGCTTTTCCGGGAAGCAACTCTTCCGTACCGAGGGGTAGGTCTTTGAAAATCCTGAATGCCAGATGATTAGCCGGGAAGAATATTACCCAAGCAGTGAGAAAAATGATGAGCAGGTCGGTGCGCAGAGAGGCATTTCGTTGATACCAAAGCTCCAGTTCGCCTTTGTAGGGGGCGATATGCTCCCGGTAAAAATCATGGGGAGGCATGGTGGTGGAAGAAAGCAGTTTTTCTTCGTCCCGGAAGATGATGGAACCGATGCCGGTGATACCGGGCTTGGCGTTGTAGATGACTTTTTGGATGGGTTCAGGGTAAGCTAAGAAGTCGGTTTTCACCTGTGGCCTGGGACCAACCAGACTCATATTTCCGAGGAGGACATTGACTACTTGGGGCAATTCATTGATTTTGGACCTGCGAAGAAATCTTCCAACCGAGGTAACCCTGGGGTCCTTTCTGAGCGTCAACGTACCGGTTCCCATGTTCGGGCTGTTCTTCAACATGGTGGCAAACTTCCAGATGTCAAAAGGTTGATTGTGGTGCCCGATTCTTTTTTGAAAATAGAAAACTTCACCCTCGGCGGTCAGTCGAAGCAGGGCGGAGATAGGTATGAGTATGGGTAATAAAAGCAGCAGCACCAATAAGGAAACGGTGACGTCTAACATTCTTTTTAAGGTTAAATACACAAATGCTGTTAAAGTTTAAGGAGCTGACGTTGCACAAGTTCGACCCGATTTTCGACCTTTATCACATCAAATTGAAACATCGTTCCGTTTCTTAAAGAGGATGGTTTCATCCTTTTGCTTGAATTCAATATCGAAAAGGTCGAATACTACCTCACGTCCCAGCAGCAAGTCGTCGCAGTTAGGGTCTAAAAGCCACGCAACGGGTGCCATGAAAGTATGCCCTTCAATGGTCATCTGCACGCTGCGCAAGGCGTATTCCAAGGTGCCATTTACGCCGGCTGCTAAGTCAACTACTTCATTTTCAAATCTTTCAAGGCCCATGTCTTGACCAATCTGAAGGGAGATGGTTGAAATATCTGCACCTGAGTCAACTAACATTTCGAGTTGCATAGAACGATCCCTCACCTTCAGGGAAACAATAACATTCGGCTCCCAAATATCCTTATGGAGTGGACGAAAATGTATCGGCACAAGCCGACGCAAACCACTGTACGTATAAGGGTTCAGGAATTTTATGATGTGCCACATTTCTGAAGCTTCTGCAGCTTTTATGACTTAATGGGCTTCCTTGTCATGAGCAATTATCCCAGCTTCGCCATTATAGGCAATCCATTCTCCCTTATGCTTGCGTAGAAGTTTTTGATTGGCTTTTAACCAGCGCTTGGCAAGGTCATGCAGTTGTTTATAATTTTCCATGGTTAAAGCGATTTTGGCTTACAGTTTCTGAACGAAAACCTGCTTGATTTAAGGGAATAAAATTAGTGAAATTCATCCTTCAGGCTACAAAACTTGACACAAATTCACACAGATTACACAGATTTTTAAAAGTAGTTAAATCAGTGGAATCTGTGGAAATCAGTGTCTAAACAAGCGCTACATTTTTTGGTCCAATCCCCTGCCTGTTTCGACATGTTCGAAGTTCGGGATGTAGCGTTGCATCAATTCCACAATTTCCTGCTTGCTGACGTTCTCTTTTTCAAACACCACCATTAGTTCGTTGAGTATATGGCCAATTTCAGCCAATGACTGACAAGGGGCATTTTTGATAACCCCTAACGATGCAAATCGGTCCATGTCCAATTCCTCGTCGTCCGTATAAAACTCCTCGAAGGACTTTTCCCCGGAAGTATCCGATTGAAAATAGTAAACCGGATAAGGCCGCATCCCCAGTCCCCAGTCCCCAGTCCCCAGTCCCCAGCCTCCAGTTTCCAACCTCCATTCCCTCGCTTCTTCTGCGGTGGCGCAATGAAATGGTTCCAGGCCAAGCGATTTCAACAGGGAGGTAGCAATATCAGAAAACCGCCGCATGTCCCGTTCTTCCAGCAACTTCGGGAAAAATATTTCTCCCGGATTACCCAACATACACGCCAGCAGGCATATCTGCCCCGACTCTTCCGGGGAAACAAAATACCGCTTGACATCCATCGGAGCGGAAAGTGGTTGCTGTTTCATCAGCCGCTCTAAGAAACCTGCCGGTAAACTCCCGTTGCTGAAAGCCACATTGGCGAAACGGGCGGTAGTAATCGGGATGTGCCGGGAGTAGGCCAAAATCACCTCCTCCATGAGTTTTTTGCTGGCCCCCATCACGTTCACCGGGTTGGCTGCTTTGTCCGTCGAAACGCAAAAAAAGCGTTCCGGCGGATTTTCCAGCAGCAACTCCAGCAAACGCCCGGCTTTCAACACATTGTTTTCCAACATGGCCTCGATGGAGTATTGGTCTTTTTCGCTCCGGACATGTTTATGCGCCGCAAAATTGGCCACGATTTCAAACGGCCCTTCCCACCGCAGCATTTTTTCAAAAACGGCATCGCCAAAGTTGATGGGATAGGTCAGGTAATGCGGAGGAACAACCAAACCGGCGGTACTCCGCAAATCCCTGGTCAGTTCCGTCAGCCCATTTTCGTTGATGTCCACCACTACCAATCTGGCGGGATGGAAGTGCAACAATGCCTTGATAAAGGAGGAACCGATGCTGCCAGCGCCGCCGATGACAAGCGCTGATTTGCCTTCAATGCGTTCGTTGAGCGCCGTTTCATTCTCCCGAATGTCTTTTAAAAACAAACTCTCCGCCCGCTCCGTCACGTGTCGGGAGATGAAGTCGTCCAGATTGAATAAAGGGTTCATTGGAATGGCTGAATGGTTGGATGGTTGAATGGCTGAGTCCCCTCCGAAAAGGGGGGTAAAAAAAAGTTCATTGAAATAACCGAATAAGATTTTGTGTCCTATGCTGCGGGACAAACTGCTTGGCCCAGCATTGCCCGGAGGCGGGCCAGGG
>SCUG01000545.1 GCA_004297645.1 Saprospiraceae bacterium
GCCCAACTCTCATCTGCCGGCAACCCGCTTAAAGAGTTGCGCTTTATGGACGAAGCCGACCGCTTCGGCCTCGGCCAGATTGCCCTCGATTTCATCGGCTTTGGCACCTCGTTTTTCGATTACGACAACGACGGGCGGCCCGACCTTTTCGTCGCCAACGGCAGCACTTTTCAGCAAAAGGACGACCCCCGGCTTTTGATTCCCATGCGCGATCTTCTATTTTGGAATAATGGAAAAAAGGAGGGATTCTTCGAGTTGTCTTCCGTCAGTGGCGATGTATTTAAGGAGGAACTCGTTGGCCGGGGCGCCGCTTTCGCCGATTACGACAACGACGGCGATATGGACGTTTTCATCGTCAACAACGGCGGCCCTGCCAAACTTTTGCGCAACGACGGCGGCACTAAAAACAACTGGTTCGAGGTGCGCTTAGAAGGCGTGAAAAGCAATGTCTCCGCCATCGGTGCTAAACTTCGGGTGGCCGCCCACGGGCTGATGCCCCAGGTGCAGCAAGTCGGGTCGCAGGGTCCTTATTGTTCCCAAAACAGCCTCGTCCAGCACTTCGGTTTAGGGCAGGCCAGCCAGGTAGATACGCTCGACATCACCTGGCCCACCGGCAAGACGCAACGCTTTCTGGGTTTGCCAGCCAATCAAATCCTCAAAATCGTGGAAGGGCAAAAGGAGATGAATTAAGAGGTTAGGAGGTTTTGGAGGAGGCATCATCCTACACCTGCCTTAAACTAATTTCACCATGAAAAAAATCGCACTAATAATACTCGCTGTGTTTGCCGCCCTGTTTGTGGTCATCACCCTGTCGAAAAGAGAACCTGCCAAAGAGGCGGCAAAGGAGCAGGCCAATTCCGCTACTGCCATTGAGAAAGAAAAAGTCGTAAGGTTTTGGAAGATCTTCCGCAAAGCCACCGATTACCGGATGAACGAACAATGGAGCCTTGCCGCTGAGAACTACCGCCAGGCCTTAGAGTTGAACAGCCGGCACGAAGATGCGCTTTACTATCTTGGAAATATGTACTTAGAACTATCCCAATTCCGCGAAGCGGAAGCCTGCTGGAAAAAGCTCGTGGAAGTGAACCCCAAAAACTCCCGTGGCTCTCGCCAACTTACAAATCTCTACCTCAACAGCGACGAATTATTTGACATAGACAAAGCCGAGGCTGCCTGCCGGGAATGTATCCGCATCAACAAAGAAGAGTCGGGGCCGATGCTTTCGATGGGCGAAATAATGCTCATCCGGGGCCGGCTGGACGAGGCCGCCGCAGACTTTGCCGCAGTGACGGTATCTAATTTCAAAAGCACCGGAGCCTACTTTCTGGGTGGCTACGTGGCCTGGAAAAAGGGGGAAAAAGCGAAAGCACGGGAAATGTTCGGTCTGGCCGTGAAATTCGCAAAACCCGAAGAACACAAGGCCGGCAAAGTGATAGGCGAGGGTGACACCAAGGGTTTCGGCAACGTCACCTCGAAATCCATCTTCCGCGAGTACATTGCCGCATTATCTCGTGTGCGGCCTGAGGAAATGGAACCAGCACTTGAAAAATCCTACCGCAAGCTCGACGCCCGGTTGACAGAATTAAAAAGAAAAGTACATTAGCGCGGGCATTTCACTTTCAAATCTTTTATTTCATGAAAAACGTCTTAGCTCTTGCCTTGATAGTAGCCGCCGCTTTATTCATTTTTGGGTGTGCTGAAAATAAGGAGGAGAAAAAAAAGAAAGAATTAGACGCCGGGTACCTGCGCATCATTGGCAAGGCCTATCTGGAAGAAGACCGGCTGGAGGAAGCCGAAGATACCTACCAAAGCCTTTTGGATTTGGCGCCAGACGACGCTTCCGGCTATGCCAATTTAGCTTTGGTCTTCATGAAACAAAACAACTTCAAAGAAGCTGAAGCCAAAATAAAACAGGCGCTGAAAAAAGCACCCGAAAACCCGGATATCAGGATGATTTCGGCCAAGTATTTCGAGTTGACACATCAACCGGATTTGGCTATCAGTGAGTTGAATGGAATTATTGAGAAGAACCCCGGTTATGCAAAAGCCATTTATACCCTCGCAGGAATATACGAAAACTCAGAGCACCAGAATGCACTCGCCAACCGCGAGAAATACCTGAAACTTTCCATAGAAAAAGCCCCCGGCAACATCGTGCCCCGGCTCGACCTCATTATTCTTTTGCTGAAAAAAGGCGATTACGACGCAGCGACTGCGCAGTTGGAAGAACTGCCCAAGATTTTCCCCGAATTCCCCAAAGAGGCAAAAGAATTTTACAGCAAATCGCTGGCGGCTCTTCATGCGGCAAATGGTATTGGGGCGATAAGTGCTGTCCTTTCTTTTCAGAACTTTATGAAAGTCACGGCACACTACCAGTCCGACCTTCGGAACCTCGAAGGCCCCAATGGCATCCTCGCCGGTCTTTCGGTAGTTTCCCTCAGCGACTTCAACATGATGCACGCCCAGACGGATGAATCCATCCTCGACCGTATCCGCTTTCTCGATGTTTCAGCGAATATGGGTCTGAACTCCTCCCCGGAAAATGGCGCAACTTCTACTGTTGGTGACCTAAAATCCGGCGCCTTTGCCTTAGGCGACAGCGACGGGGATGGCTATGTGGATGTATATTTTAGTGTGCTTTCTTCTCAAAAAAATACAACAAGGGGCCAATTGCTACAGAACCACCGGGGCGTCTGGTTTGAAGAGCAGAACAAAGAGGCTGGCTTCAACCATGCCGGCCAGGAAACAGATGCCCTGTTTGGGGATTTCGACAACGACGGCAACCTGGATCTATACGTGGTGAAAGATGGCCCCAACGCACTTTACAAAAACGACGGCAAGGGCGCATTTACCAACTTGGCGGCCAAAGCCAAAGTGGACGACCCGGAGGCCGGCATCAAATCCCTCTTCCTCGATGCCGACCACGACGGCGACCTCGACCTGCTCGTCACGCGGCCTGGCCCGGCTTTGCTTTACCGCAACAACGCAGATGGCACTTTCACGGAGGTGGCCGCAGCGATGGGGCTGGCTTTGACTAATGCCACCGGCGCCGCTTTTGCCGATTTTGATGAAGACGGCGACCTCGATATTTTTATGGCAAACGCCGCTGGACCTGGCACGCTTTTCACCAATGACCGCCATGGCAAATTCAGCGACATCACCGCCAGCAGCGGCTTGAAAAACACAGGGGCAGCCAACACCGTGGTTGCCGCCGATTACAACAACGACGGCTTCACCGACCTGCTCCTTCTTTCCAATACTCCTGGCAAAGCCAGCTTGTTCAAAAACCGGGGCGACGGCAGCTTTG
>SCUG01000546.1 GCA_004297645.1 Saprospiraceae bacterium
GCGGCCTCAAAAAGAACAAGGGTGTGTTTTTTCGGCGGCGAAGCCGCCGAAAAAACACACATCTTATTTTGCGCACGTTCTTTAGCATCCTGTCGTGATTTATTTACAGGTGTTGGTTTAGGCGGTTTAGTGCGAAATACCTGAAAATATTATCATTTCCCCGCCCTTAAACCTTCTCACCTAGACAGTTTGAAATGGCGCCGGAAGTTCCCCTTTTTTTTACTTTTAACCCAACAAAAGCACCATGCTATGACCGAAGACCTCCTCCACTTCCTCTGGCGCACCCGCCGCTTCGAGCAAACCGGACTCACTACCACCGAAGGCGAACCACTCGAAATCATCCATCCCGGCGAGTACAACGCCCATGCGGGGCCTGATTTTTCCAATGCGAAACTGCGCATCGGCGATACCCTCTGGGCCGGCAATGTAGAGATGCACCTCGCCGCTTCCGGCTGGCTGCAACACGGCCATCAGAACGACCGGGCTTACGACAACGTCATCCTGCACGTGGTGCTCGATGAAGACCAGCCCGTCCCTGGAAAATCGGGGCGCCGGATTCCCTGCCTAGAAATGAAGAAACTCATCCCCGCCAGGCTCGATGCGCTTTATAAAAAGCTCCAGCACAATGAGCACTGGATACCATGCCAGCACCAGTTTCACGAGGTGCCCGAGATGACCCGGAACCTGTGGCTCGACCGGCTGCTGGTGGAGCGCTTAGAGCAGAAAACGGCCGCCATCCGGGCTGTCCTCGATGAAAACCGGAACGACTGGGAGGAGACTTTTTACCAGGTGCTCGCCCGCAATTTCGGCCTCAAGGTGAACGCCGGACCTTTTGAGGCGCTCGCCAAGTCGCTGCCTCAGCGCATACTCGCCAAACAAAAGAACAGCCTCTTTCAAATAGAGGCCCTGCTGCTGGGACAGGCGGGCATGCTGGCTTCGGAATTCGAGGATGATTACCCCAACCGGCTAAAAAAGGAGTACGATTTTTTACAAAAAAAATACCACCTGGCACCCCTCGACCCGGTGGTCTGGAAGTTCCTCCGGCTGCACCCCGGCAATTTCCCGACGCTGCGCCTGGCGCAGTTTGCCCGGCTCGTACATCAGTCGGCCTACCTGTTTAGCAAAATATTTGAAATAGAAAATCAGAAGGACATCGAGGCGCTCTTTCAGGTGAAATTAGACGGATACTGGCTCACGCATTACACCTTCGATAAACCCTCGGAAAAACGCCAGAAGTCTTTGGGCAAACAGGCCATACACCTGCTCACCATCAACACCATTGCGCCGTGTCTTTTCCTGTACGGCAGCCTGAACGGCGCGCCCGAATGCAAAGACAAAGCCCTGCGCCTGCTCGAAGCGTTGCCACCGGAGCACAATGCCATCATCGCGGGCTGGGAACGGCTGGGAGTGGAGGCTGCCTCGGCCTATCAAACACAGGCTTTGCTGCAATTGAAAAACGAGTATTGCTCGAAAAAAAGGTGCTTGCATTGTGCGGTGGGGGCGGCCATTTTGAAGTGAGCTTTTCATTATCGAAAAGCCCCATGAGGTTTTCAAAATCTCATGGAGCTGATTTACATTCAATACATGTCACACTGCAATAACTGACAAAAATGCGACAGTCTATTTCTTCACTTCCACCTGCATTACCAATTTACCGTCTTCGAGCCTGCCATAAAATTCACCTGCCATTAACCCATGTGCGCGATACAGGTTGCATGCAAATTCCATTTCTATAGTATAATACAAATAGCCGTTCGCATCGAGTTTATCTAATTTGACTATCTCTAAGTGGCTATCCTCCTGGCTACCAACCCTGGATTCTAAAACGACCCCAAAAAAACCATGAGAGGTTGAGTCTCTTTTGTAGGGTATATCCAATAAAATGTTGAATCCTTTGCTATTAAAATAATTGTCATCAACTCCGGGTAGATTCGAAAGCAGTGGCAGCTTCCCCAATTTGAAAGATTCTTCCGCTATCTCGCCCCATTCAGTTTCCGGTGGGAAGAGTGGCGTATTGAAATACAATGATTCCTGTAAATGGGCAAGCTCGTGGGTAATACCGAATTTTAGATATTTTCCCGAATTGAGAATCGAAGCGGTATCTTTAGGGTCCAGGTAAGGACCACTGGTAACCGAAATAGTGAACTTCCCTGTGCTTGCAAAGTAATTATCCTGTCCGTCATAATAACATATCTTGCTGCCATTCAACAGGGCAGAGACGTACCATTTTTCCTCAATTTCATTGCAGCCAAACTCGACAAGAGCTAAGGCTTTTTTAGCTTCTATTTCATCCAGTTCAAGCCAAGATTTTTTACAGGAAACGAGCAGGAAGAAAAAAAGGGAGTAATAAAGAAAATCAGGAAGTTTCATAACAATAGGTTTTTTTGACTGAAACCTCAAAAACCTTGAGGTTCCAGCCATTGAAGAATAATATCTATCTATCAGGGGGTAACTGATACAAAATGTGAAATAGAGGTTGAAAGTCCAGAACATGTATTCGTCAGAGTAGCCGTAACAGTAACCGTGGAGTACCCGCTGCCAAAGGTCACATTTGCTGTATATGCACCAGTGGACGTTATAGAAGCAGGCCCTGTGACACTCCAACTCAGAACATTCGGGCCAGATAGATTGGCCAACACGACTACTTGAACGGTTTGCCCCGAACTGGCTGAACTTGGTGGCTGAACAGCCCAACTCAGGCAACAAGGTGCATTCCCGCTGATGAGTGTCATTGTTTCTTTAAAATCATCAGTTGGCGTGGCATTCTTGCAAACTACATAAACGTCAATGAAAGATGGTTGCCCCGGATTTGGCACACTGACGTCGAGAAAAGATGTCTGGGTCACAGCGAATGCGGGGTCAGTATTTTGATTATTCCACACATAGCTGTCCACATCATCCCCCGCTCCCCAGGCATTTAACCTGAATTCATTGCACCCTGTCACGAAAGCATGAACATTTTCTGGCTTCCTGCAATCTATATGATGATTGAACCAGGAACAACACCATGTATAAAAATG
>SCUG01000547.1 GCA_004297645.1 Saprospiraceae bacterium
CTCCCCCGTCCATCAGAATACCCTTAAACTGGATTTAGCTGCCGTAGATTGGTTTGCGCAAGACCTCATCAGCACCATCTACATCAAAAACAACGTCAAAAACCAGATGCTCAAGTTCACGGTAAATTCCAACCGGCAGACTGAATTTCAGAGCCTTGCCTTGTGTTTTTACCAACGTCTGCACAAAGAACTGGTACACGATACCCCCCTCGTTGGAAACCAGGGAAAACAAACGGACGAAGGGCCGGTGTCGAAAACCGAACATGGCGAGGGCGTTTCCAGTACCCGGTCCAGGGTTGCTGACATCTCCCAGTTGGACGATACCGAGCTTGCTGACTTATATGCTCAGCTCCGCCAGGCCAAGGAGCGGGTAAAGCAGGAAATAGCTTCCGAAAACGACCGGTTGGAGCGGTATAAATCACAAATTCAGGATGAAATTAGTGCCGCCCGTGCCCAAGCCCAAGAGGATAAAACCAAATTTGCCCAAGAGGTTTTGGAAGCGCGTCAACGCTCGCAAGTTGAAATTGAGGCTGCCCGGCAGGAGAGCGCACAGGGAGTTGCCGCAGCTCGTGAAAACGCCTCGACCGAGATTCAGAAAATAAACATCAGCGTGCAAGATGCCCGGCAACGTGCCGCCGAAGAAATACAAAAATCCAAATTAGAGTCTGCGGAGCAGGTAGCCGCAGCCCGTGCACAAGCCGCCGAAGAGATAAAAAAGACCAACGAGAATATGGGCCAGGCCAAACTGCAATACGCCGATGAAATTGCCATCGCCCGGGAAAATTCAGGGGCGGAGTTGCAACGCATCCGTGAGGAGAGCGCCAAACTTGTGGAACAGGCCAGGCTTCAAGCCAAAACTGAGCAAAACAGGAGTGTCGAAGACGTGGTGACGACGAAGCAAAATGCCGCACAGGAAATATTGAAAACCAAAGAAGCTGCTGCTGCCGATATTTCCAAAATCAGGGAGGACGTAGTTATCGAACAGGAAAAATCCGCCTTTGAAGTGGCAGAGTCGCGCCGCAAGGCCGCCGAAGAAAAAGCGCTTTTGCAGGGTAAAAATGCTGCCGAAATAGCGGAGATAAATGAGAATCTGGCATTGCAAAAAGAGAAAGCCGCACTCGAAGTCGCCAATGTCCGCAAGCGTGCTGCCGAGGAAATTAGCCAGTTGCAGCAGCAAGTGGTACAGGAAAAATCCCGCTCGCTGGAAGAGATAACAAAAACCAGGGAACAAGCCGCAAAAGATGTTGCGGCAACGAAGCAGGCCGCAGAGGCTGAAAAGGCCAAAACTGCGGAAGCTGTACAAGCCGCCCAAGCATTGGCCGCCAGGAATATTGAAGAAATCAGCAAGCACGAGGCGGAAGAAGTAGCCGCTGCCCGTGCCAAAGCAGAGGCGGAGCAAAAGCGCCTGGCTGAAGAAATTGCCGCCACCCGCCAATCCGCAGAAACTGAAATCGCCCGCATCCAAAGTGAAGTGAAAGCGGCCATTGATTCTGCTAAATTCAATGAAATTACCATCAAGCAGCAATCGGCAGAAGAGGTGGCTGCTGCCAAAAAACGGGCTGCTGATGAAGTGACAAAGGCACAACAGGAGGCCGCCCAAAAGGTGAAAGAGGCTGTGGATAAATCGGATTCTGCCAAACAGGACTACGCCTCGGAGGTGGCTTCCGCACAGGCAACGGCGGAATCACGCATAAAAGACATTCAGACCGAAGCGGCCAAATCCGTGCAAGACGCCCAGGAAAAGGGAAAACAGGCCAAGGAATTTACTACTACCGAAGTGGTGGAGGCAAAGAAAAAGGCGGCGAGTGAAATTGAGGCAGCGCAGGAAAATGCCGCCCATGAAATTGCGGCAGCAAAAGAACAGGCTGCACTCGCACAGCAACAAGCTGCAAACAGCGTGGCCGAAGCCAAAAAGGCCGCCGCCGGAAACATCTCCGCCATCCGGCAGGAAGAGGCAGAGCAAGTGCGCCTGGCCCGTGAAAATTCATCCAACGAAAGAAGCAAGCTTGCCCAAGACGTTGCCGCTGCCCGTGAAAATGCAGCGAAAGAAGTCAGCCTCGCCAGGGAATTGGCAGCCACGGAAATCAAATCTGCCAAGGAAGAAGCTGCCCGGCAAAAAGAAAGCGCATCTTTGGAGGTATTGAAAGCCCGCCAGGATGCAGCCCAACAGATTGCCTCGGAAAAAGAAACGGTCGCAAAGGAGGTGGCTGCTACCCAAAAGCAGGCGCAGGAAGCCATTTCTCAGGCTCAGCAGGCGAAGCAGAATAAACTGAGTGAAATCGCCGTAGATGTGGCAGCGGCTGAATCAGCGGCGCAGACTCAAATAGCACAGGCGCAACAACAGGCCAACGCTCTGGTGCAGCAATATTCCAAACAGGTGGCTGTTGCCGAAGAAGAGTCGCGGCAAGACATTGCCGCCGCCCAAAAGGCTGCCGCTGAGGAAATCGCAGCAATTCGAAACGAAACAGCAGAAAAGAGAAGCCAGTATGCCAGTGAAGCCGAGGATACCCGCAAACAATCCCTCGAGGAAATCAACAAAGCCAAACAAGACGCTGCCGACGCCATTTACGAAGCCAAACAACAAGCCGCCGCCCAAGTGACAAAAGTCAAAGAGGATACCGCCATCCAAATCAAAGAGGAGCAGCAAAAACTCGAACAAGCGCGCGCAAAAGTTGCTGAGTTGACTTCGAAAAAGAAAGAGCTGGAGGATGAAATCAAAAAGCTTCAGGATGAACTGGCCAAGAAAAAACAAGGCTCCAATAACTGACCCTTCTCGCCCAAGGAACATGCGCAAAACAACCTGGCCAATTCACCGGGTGACTTCGAGTCACCCCGTGAATTGGCTTCTGCAAAACTTACCAATTTATTTTGCGCACCTTCCCAACTTTCATTTTTCACAAGCAACATGAAAGCCAGCCGCCTGAAAGACATCCCCGGATTTTCTATTGACGAGGTCGCTAAAGCGGCAGGTGAAGACCCGGCCGTTTTGCGGTTGGAAAACCTCGACACCGGCCTGGCACCGCCACAGCTTGCTTTAAAAGCCACGCTCGCAGCCATCGGGCAAGATGCGCACAACAGCTACCTCCCTTTCACCGGCCAGGAAAATTTGCGGCAGCTCGTGGCCCAAAAACTCTCCCGCCAAACCAACCAACCCTATTCCTCCAGCCATGTCGTCATCACCTGCGGCGGCACCGAGGGTATGTTCGATGCCCTGTTGGCGCTGACCAATCCTGGCGATGAAGTCATCCTGACCGACCCTACCTATGCCGGCATGATCAACCGGGTACGGCTGGCCGGTGGGGTACCCGTTCTGGTGCCTTTTGTACCGGCGGCAAACGAATGGCGGCTCGACCTGACTGCTCTCCAGGCTGCCGTGACACCCCGCACTAAGGCTTTTTTTCTGATGAACCCCTCCATGCCTTCCGGCGCCGTATTCACCCTCACGGAATGGCAAGCCATCGCACGCCTGTGCACCCGCCACAGGCTCTGGCTTATTTACAATGCCGCCATGGAGCGCATCCTCTTTGACCAACGGCAACTCATCCATCCGGCGGCATTGGAGGGCATGGCACAACGCACCATCATCGTTGGGTCGGCCTCTAAAGAATTTCGCATGATTGGCTGGCGCATTGGCTGGGTCGTTGCACCAAAACAGGTCGTGGACGATATCGCAAGAGTCCACATTTACAATGCCGTCACCCCATCTGGATTTGCCCAGGCTGGCGTGGCAGGGGCCTTGCTGGCACCGGCTGATGATTTTGAAAAATGCCGCAGCGAGTGGCAAAAAAGGCGGGACACCCTCGTGGAGCAACTCGATACCTACGCAATGATTCCGGCGGCAGGCGGCTGGTCGCAGTTGCTCGATGTGTCCGCTTTCGGGATGGATGCCGCAACGGCCTCGCAGCTTTTATTGAAAAAAGGAAAAACCGCCGTAACGCCCATGACTCATTGGGGGCAGAAAAACAGCAGCCAGTTTATTCGCCTCGTGTTCAGCAATGAATCGGTGGAACGGTTGTCCACTTTGTGCGAGCGTTTTAAGGCAGCCTTCGGCTGAATTACTTCTTCTTCCTGAAAATACCCCAAAGCCGCGGGCATCCCCTACATTTGCCGCATGGCAAAAAAGCGAAAAGGCACCGAAACAAGCTCCTTCGGGGTGAACGGCCGGGTCAACCACGATGCCTCTATGTTTTACAACTCGCGGCTGTACACCGGTCTCGGACTGGCAGCACTCTCAAAGGGCAATCCTGACCAGCCTTTTCCAGCGGATTTTGAAAACCACATTTTCCCCTCCACCGCCGAAGTAATGACCGGCATTCCCGATAACTCCGTCCACCTGATGATCACCTCACCACCTTACAATGCCTCCAAAGACTACGATGATGACCTTACCCTCAGCGAATATATCGCCCTGCTCGAACGGGTATTCACAGAGACCTACCGCGTGCTGGTCCACGGCGGGCGGGCCTGCGTGAACGTGGCCAACCTCGGCCGCAAACCCTACCTGCCGCTGACGGCATTCGTCTCGCAGTTGATGATAGACATTGGCTTTCTCATGCGCGGCGAAATCCTGTGGGACAAAGGCGCCAGCGCCAGTACCTCCACGGCCTGGGGCAGTTGGATGAGTGCCTCCAACCCCATCCTGCGCGACGTGCACGAGTACATCCTCATTTTTTCAAAAGGCGGCTACAAGCGCCACCTCACCAAAGCCGAAAAGGCGGCGAAAAAAAGCTCCATCACCAAAGAGCAATTCCTCGAATGGACGAAAACCATCTGGTCCATGGGCGCCGAATCGGCGCGTCGCGTCGGGCACCCCGCCCCATTCCCGGAGGAGTTGCCGTATCGCCTCATCCAGCTTTATTCTTTTGAAACAGACATCGTGCTCGACCCCTTCATGGGCAGCGGCACCACAGCAATGGCAGCCTTGCGCAGCCGCCGCAAATTCGTGGGCTTCGAAACCGTGCCGGAATACATTGAGCTGGCGCAGCAGCGCATCGCCACGGTCGGGGTGTCATAAACCTGCGAGGGCTACCTTCCTCCTTGGGCAGATTGCCGGTGTTCATCGTCCATTTCTCAGAATCCAATCCACCGTTTTGCTCAGTCCCTCCTCAATGGGGGTAGGGTGGTAGCCCAATTCCCGTTCTGCTTTTTCAGTGGACAGTTCCCAATTGTAGAGGTATTTTTTCACCCAGGGTGGGGTGAGGATGGGGGGGGTGCCCGTCAGGTTGGCTCGAATCTCCATCACTTTTGCGGCGAATTTCAATAAGGGAATGGGGATTTTGTAGAGGTGGGTATCCTTGCCAGTCACATCCGACAGCAGGTTGAAAAACTCGGTGAAAGAGACATTGCCGCCGCCGAGAATATACCGCTCGCCGGATTTGCCATTCTCCATGGCCAGCACATGCCCGGCCACCACATCGTCAATAAAAGCGTAGTTGCCGATGCTGCTGCCGTCACCCGGCATGAATTTGAATTTGCCTTCGAGGTACATTTTTATGAGGCGCGTCACGCCATTGCTGTCGCTGAGCAGACCGGGGCCATAGACGCGGGTGGGGTTCACGGTGACGATGTTCATGCCCTCCCGGCAAAGTTCTGCGGCGGCTTCCTCGGCCAGCGCTTTGGAGCTTTCGTAATGGGTGAATTGCGCAAGCTCCCGCAGGGTTTGTTCATCGGAAGGGGTGCCGTTGGAGGGGCTGATAACCCCCGCGGTGGAGGTGAACACGACTTTTGAAACCCCTGCGTACTGTGCTGCTTTGAACACGTTCAGCGACCCCTGCACATTCTGCTGGTAAAAAGTCTGGGGGTCTTTGGCCCAGGGTTTGGCGAAGGCCGCCACGTGAAAAACGCCGTCGCAGCCGTGCGCCGCCTTTTCGAGACTGGCCCGGTCGGAAATGTCGCCTTTGAAAAGCTCGATTCCCTCGCTTTTCAGGCCCTCCGTTTTGGCCTCGCTGCGGTAGAGCGCATTCACGGTGTGCCCTTCCCTGGCCAGCTTTTTTGCTAATTGGGTGCCGATGTATCCCGTGGCCCCGGTGATGAGGTATTTCATGCCTTGTGGTAAAGTTTAAACGTATCCCCAACAAGCTCATAGCGATTTGGTGGTTAGGGAGTAAATTTCGAAAGTGCCCGGTAGTTTACCTTTGGAAAACCAACTACTTAACCAATGCAACTCAATGGCTGGATTTGGAGTGTCCAAAGTCTAAATTTATGAAGGGATACGTAAAAAGGTGTCCAAAGTCTAAACAAAATAGTTTCCAAAAATAAAGAAGCAACGGGCGTTTGGAAAATAAAAAGAGCCATCCCAAACCTTTCTATTCGGGATGACTCTTTTATTTCAACTCCTTCGGGTGCTATTCCAGGATTACTTTTTTGGTGTACACCACGTTCGGGGTGGTGAGTTGCACAAAGTAAACGCCTGCCGGCAGGGCTTGGGTTTTCAATACAAATTTTGGGGTACTGCCATCGAAATCCTGCGACAGCAGGTGTTGGCCATTGGCGTTGAGCAGAGTGGCCACCACTGCGCCGGTCACGGGCCGCACGAATTCTACCGTCACGTTATCCGTGGCGGGGTTCGGGTACAGCAGCACGTTTGCCGCATCGCCCACTTCATGCGTGGCGGATGGTGCGTTCGGGTCCATTTTGAGGATGAACCGCGGGGTGCCGAAATAGCCGCCTTCACCATCGCTGACGCCAAAGGTGAAATAATCGTACACCGCAGTACTGTCGGTATTGGTGTATTCGACCTGGCTGGTTTCTATATCGTGCATGGTGAAATGGCTGCCCGCTCCAAGTTGCACGCCTCCAAGGCTGACGAAACCGCTGGCCGTGTTGGTGACGATGGTAAATTGCAATTCGCTCGAAGTATTGTCATCGTCGTTTACCAAAAGTTTGTCGCTGTAAATGGGGCGGGAGCCATTGGGTGGCACTGCCAGCGTGTCGTTGGTCACTATAAACGGGTTTTTTGGATTGAATGCAGCGCAATATTCGAACTCCCAACTGTTGAAAGTCCCGCCTTCTCCCTGCGTGTTGATGACCTCCAGGTCCAGGCTCCAATCGCCTTGCACATCCTGCCCATTGAAGATAGACAACGGCTCGGCAGGCTGGTAGAGGTTGCCGGTGTTGGGAGGGCAGGGCAGGGGCGTTGGTGGTGCGAGGTCGAAGAAGCCGAGGTCAAACAATGGGCTGCCGCACAACAACCCCGACATGAGTACCACGGAATCGCCGCTTGGACCTTTCAGCCGCAGCTCAATGTGAGCAACAGCAGTGTGGTTGCCTTTTACATTTTTCACCTTCACCTCGCTGATGGTGCCGCTTTGCGGAATGTTGATGATGGAGTGAATCAGCGGGAGACCGCCGCCCGGAATGTTGATGCTGCCGCCAGTGCTTAGTTTCGACTCACAGCTCTGGGCCACCGTGTGGAAAGAGGCAGGGTCGGTAAATTCTCCCATGCCGCACTCATTCGAGGGGCGCAGGCGCCAATAATAAATGGTGTTGTCCTCAAGGGTGTTGGCTAAAGCGTAGGTATTGGCCGTGAGGCCGGAGGCTGTCTCGATGACGGCGGCACCGAACAACGGGCTGGTGGCAATTTCGATTTCGTAGCTGGCGGCATTCGGCAAGCCGGTCCATTCAAAGGCCGGTAACGTGGATTGGCCGGAGGCCCCGTCTGCCGGCGCAATGGCCGCCAGGCCGGAAAAATCGGAGCTGACGATGTTCAGCGTAAGGGAGCGTTCTGCCGCAGGCACGCCGTTGGCAGTGCCGCTGACGGTCAGCACGAAACTGCCGCTACCTGCTACATTGGTCACATCAATGGTCATCGTGGCCGTTTCGCCGGGGTTGATGGGATTGGCGCTGAAAGAGGCCGTGGCGCCCGCCGGAAGTCCATCCACCGTGAGGGTTATAATTTCGGAAAAACCTAACAAAGATTCCGTGGTGATTTCCGTGATGAAGGGTTCCGGGATGCATGTATTGCCTGATTCGGAAGTGGAAAACAGGAAGGTGGGAGCGGCGGGGTTCACGATGCTGAAATTCTCGTTTGAAATATCGAAGAAAATGTTGTCAGCGGCATCCACGCGGATTCTGGCCTGGGTAGTCAGCACATTCGGCACCACCACGAAAGCGCTGCCATCGTTCAAAGTTTCGGGCAGTAGCGTGATGGGGAAGGTGAGGCCGCCGTCGGTGGAAAGCAGGATGTTTACTTTTTTGCAATTCACTGGTGCGGCATCAGTGGAGGCCACCTCCCAGTTCACTTCTGCAGATTGGCCCACTTCCCAGGTCGTTGCCGCAGAGTTGGGGTTGCTCACTACGAACGGCCCGGCCGATGCGGTGGCGTTGAACTGAATTTCAGCAAAATCCCATGCACCGGCACCAGCGTGGTTGTCGCGGGCGGTGAAGCGGAAAGTAAGTGGGCGGGTGATGGTGGGCAGCACCTCCTGCGGGTCGTTGGTGTTGCTCAGGATGGTGCTCAATTTTGGAAAAACCCGCGTCGGCGAGCTTCCCGGAATATTCGAGCGGAACAGCGGCGCCGTACCTTCAGGGAATCCGAGTGGGCTGGCCGGCCCCAGGTCGTATTCTTCCCAGACATAAGTCAGGGCGTCGCCGCCGGCATCGGTGGCGGTGCCGGTAAGTTGAAACGGCGTGCTGATGGGAATGTAGAAGCCTCCGGCAATGGGAATGGTGGCTTCCGGCGCGGTGTTGCCAGCGGCGATGGTCTGCGCACATACGGAGCCTGAGCCGCTGCGGCTGAAATTCTGAATCCGCTCCAAGGCGTTGACGTGGAAATAATCGTCGCTGGTGGGTTGCAGGTGATTCGACCCACAGACACCATTGCCGTTGTAGTCCATGATGGTACTGCCGCTGCCCGGCTCATAGGCCGTCGGCGGGTTCTCGTTTTCGTCGTCGCATTTGTTGAAGTTGTGGGTAGCGCTGAACTGGTGCCCCATCTCGTGGCCAGCAACGATGTAAAACAGCGGCCCGTCATAAGGCCCAAAGCGGCAGGATGCTCCCCGCGCTTTAGGGAACGGCGCCGGCGGCAACGAACTGCCGTTGCAGACGGAGGCGAGTTGTGCGAGGCCACCTCCGTTGGTGCCAAACACGTGGCCGATGTCGTAGCCGGTCACGCCATAGGCGATGTTCAGTTGGGCGGGGTTTTCGTTAATCATGTCATCGGTGTTGCCGTTGGTGTAGGGGTCGGCGCCATTTGGCGGGAAGAAGAACGTTTTGGTGGTGCTGTCTATGAGCACTAAGCGGATGGCGTTGTCATTTTCAAAAACGTTGTTGATGTTGTTGACGACTGTGGTGACAGCCGAAAGTACGGAGACCGTGGTGCCACCGGTTTTGGTGGAATACTCCGCCGTGGTGGCGATGGCGAGCCGGTAAGTTTGCAGGTCCACCACGGCATTGGCCCGCTTGCCGGGCGTAAGCTCGCCCAAATGGAGCGTGTGGTCGCCGGGCAATTCCTCCAAATTCGCATCGTCTAATCCGCAGAAAAAATCCACCTCCTCCTGGCTTCCGAAGTTCACGTCTTTTATGAAAAAAGAGGTGTAATAACTGTCCTGCCCATCGGCGAATGGCGTGATGAGTGCCGTGCCTTGGGCCGTTTGAATGATGGCGTTAAAACCTTTGGTGGTATAATCGAAACGGAGGTTTACGGCAGGGTTTTGCAGGCTTTTGCCGGCAAAGGTTTTTATCATGGGAAATCTGGCCGCCAAGCCCGGCGCCATGATGGGCGACTCCCACACGGCGAAGTCATCCATTTGCCCATCGGGCATGGGGAATTGTAAAACCAGCGGCGCATTGCGTGCTGCGTCAGTAAATTCCATCGGCGCCTCGCGCAAAAAATTGCGCAGAGCATCGAGGTCGAGCGCCAGGGTGCGGTAATGCAACGGCACTATGGCAGGGCTTGTATTTTCGGGCAAATTTATTTGGGACTCGGACACGTCCTGCCAAAAATTAGCAGACTGAGCTGTGAGAATGGCGACTGTAAGGAGTGCGAAACAAGTAGTAAAAATGCTTTTCATGCTGAAAATTTGTGCTTTTGGTGAATACCGGCTGACGACGGTCAGTCACTGCCGGCTGTTGTTTTGTATGAATTGAACCCGGCGTCGCAAAACTAATCATCCTGGCTTTGTTCAGGAAATTGGGTGGGTGCTTCTTTCGTTTGGCGTAAGACAAAAAGCCCCGGCAATCCTGCCGGGGCTTTTTGGTAAAAACACAATGGCGGGCTTGCTGCCTATTGCTGCACCACGAATTTCTGCGCATATACCTTTTCGTTCGTCCTCACGGTCAGGATGTAAAGACCATCGGGGAATCCATCGAGGTTCACGATGAATGCCCCTTGAGTTTGGGGTACAATTTGGTGGGTCACTTTCCTGCCCTGGATATCGGTGACGGTGGCGGTGGCTTCGCTCATTAACCGTTGCTGAAAGGCCACGGTAAGCACTGTTCCCGCCGGGTTGGGGAATAGAAGCAGGCTGTTTGCATTAACCGCTTCAATGGTAGCCGACGGCGCATTGGGGTCCATCCTGATGTTGAATTTGGGTGTACCAAACCAGCCACCCGTGCCATCCTCCACGATGAAGGTGAAGGCATCGTAAAGCTCGTCCGGGTTGGTGTTGGTGTAGGTGACTTTTCCAGCGTAAATATCTTCCATGGTAAAATGGTTCCCCACAGCAAGGGGTGCTCCATTGAGGGCCACGTACCCATAAGCCGTTTCATGGACGATGGTAAACTGAAGCTCGTCAGCAGCATTGTCTAGATCTTCGGCTGACAACTTGAGGTTGTGAATGGTACGGGTATCGTTGGGTGGCACCAGGAGCGTGTCGTTGTTTACGAGGAAAGGGTTGTTTGGCGTTATGCTGGCGCAAAACTCCACTCCCCAGGCTTCGAGCGTGCCGCCCTGTCCGTCGTTATTGATGACCTTGATTTTCATGGTCCAGTCGCCGAGCGTGTTTTCGCCGATGAATGCAGCGAGGGGGTTCTGCGGCTTGAATTTCAGGCCGCCGATGGGTGGGCAATTTATTTCAAAAGGTGCCTCATCGTCAAGTGCCAGGTTAAACTCCTGGACATTGCCGCAAATGCCGGAAAACAGTACGACCTCCGTACCCTGCGGGCTGGTCAGCGATGCCTCAATATGGGGGAGGGCATCGTGGTGGCCTTTGAGTTTCGACACATTCATGTCGGAGATAATGCCGCTGGAAATGATGGGCATTACAGATTCTATCACCGGGAGGCCAATGCCGGGAATGTTGAGCGGCACATCAGTGCCGTTGAATGGCGAACATTCCGTGATGAAGGTCTGGAAAGTATGGGCTGCGGTGAAATCCGCTTTGCTACACTCATTGGAAGGACGAACCCGCCAATAGTAAATGGTACTTTCATGCAACGCCACATCGGGCACGTAAAAGGCGTCGAACAGGTTGAATGCTTCGTCCACGATAAACTCTTGTTCAAAGCCGGGGCTTGTGGAAAGTTGAAAATCATACAGGTCTGCCTGCGGCAAATCCGTCCAGCTAAAATCGGGCAACAGGCTGAGGCTTGCCTGGCCATCGGTTGGAGTATCAAGGGTAAGTTGGCTGAAATCACTGTACACGACGTTGAAATAAAGTGTCTCATAGGTGGTGTCGGCTCCGGCAACGGCACGTAGTTCTACCGAGAAAATTCCATCGTCCACCACGCTTGCCATGTCGAGGGTCATGGTGGTAGATGCGCCGGGGCTAACGGGGTTTTGGCTAAAATCAACCGTGACACCGGCCGGGAGGCCATCTATCACTTCCAGTTCTACGAGCGTGTCAAAGTTTAGCACCGAGCCGGTTTGTATTTGTAAAACGGCGTCTTCAGGTACACAAACCTGTTGCCACTGAGGGTTCACAGAAAGAGTAAATCCTGGCTCAGTGGCAGCCTCTATCGTAAAATTCTGGTTGGAAATATCGAAGAAAATGTTGTTCGCTGCTTCTACCCGAATGCGTGCGGAACTTGTCACTACGTTTGGCACAAATACCATTTCGCTGCCGTCGTTGGGCGTGGAACTGATGAGGGTGTAAGGGAAGGTGTTGCCGCCATTTACCGAAAGCCGGATGTTGACGGCCTGGCAGTTCACCGCAGCGTTGCTGGTGTTTGCTACGTCCCAGGTCACTTCTACCAATTGCCCGGCTTTCCAGGTGTCGGCCACGGAGTTGGGGTTAGTGACCAGAAAAGGCCCGGCGGAAGCCGTGGCTTTGAACGATACATCCTTCCAGGTGATACCACCGGCGCCTTCGTCCGTGTTGTTGTCGCGCACGGTGCAACGGAAGGTCAGGTTGCGGGAATAGGTGGGGAGTACTTCTGTTATTTCAGATCCGTTATTCAATAAAACGGGGAGCCTGGGAAAGGTGCGCAGCGGAGCAGCCACGGGGTCGTAGCTTCGGAAACCCGGTGCATCACCGATGGGGGTTCCCAATTGGGAGTTGGGGCCGAGGTTTAATTGCTGCCAATTATAAAGCAGTGGGTCGCCATCTTCATCGCTGGCTGTGGCACGCAACTCGAAGGGGGTGCTGATGGGAATGGAAAACCCGTTGATATAAGGCAGCTCAACGGCAGGAGCATGGTTGCCCGTTACGGTCATTATAGGGCAAAAATTACCACCGCCAAAATGGGTGTATTGCCAGAATTCGGCCACGGTGCCGCCGTGATAAAAAGCCTCGCTTGGCCCTGGGATATTGTTCGAGCCGCATGCTCCCTGGTACGAAAGTATGGTGCTACCGCTGCCCGGTTCAAAAGCAGAACCGGAGGCAAATTGTCCCTCTGAGCCGGGGCAGTTATTGAAAGTATGACCTGCCGAAAACTGGTGGCCCATCTCGTGGGCGGCAATGCTGAGGGTGGTGGCTACCACATTGTTGCTAAAGTGGCAGGTAACGCCCCGCGCTTTGCCACTGCTGCACACCGCGCCGCTCACCACGCCGCCGACGTCGTTGCAGGGGCCTGTGAAAAGATGGCCTACGTCGAAGTTCGACAACTGGATGATATTGCCCAGTACGGTTTCATTTTGGCTCAATAAGGCGGTGCCCATATTGGCGTTGTTGTAAGGGTCGCCGTCCGGGTCGAGGAATACTATATTCTCATTGTTTGGAATAAGCACGAGCCGCATGTCCGCATCTCTTTCCAAAACAGTATTCAGGGTGCTGGTGGCAGTGACGAGGGTGGACATGACGGACGGGATGGTGTTACCGTGCGTTGAGCCGTACTCACCCGTGCAGGCCAATGCAAAACGGAATGTTCGCAACTCCGTCAGGTTGCCATCGCCACCACCACGGAGGTTCTCTTCCGGTTCATTTTCTATGACAAAACCATCGCGGTGGTCGCCCTCCATGGGAATGTATTTGATGAAGGTATCGGGTAGGTTTAACCCCTGCCAGATAAAATTGGACTTTTTGAAATTGATGTAATACTGCGTCTGATTGGTGGCATAAGGGGCCACAATCGAGCCGCCGTTTTCCGAAATGATGACGGCGTGAAATCCATCAAGCCCGGTGCCGAGGCGCACAGTGTGCGTCGGGTCGGTGATGCCTCGGCCTGCGTAGGTCTTTATCATGGGAAATTTGGCGGCCAGCTCCGGTGCCATTACCGGCGAATCCCACACTCTAAAAGTCTCCATGCCTCCATCGGGCATGGGAAGTATGATTTGCACGGTGCCGGCTTTTGCGGCTGCCGAGCCTTCGGCTGGTGCATTGCGCAGATAGTTGCGCATGTCATCGAAATTCAGTGAAAAGCTGCGGTATTCGGCGGGCATGGTGACCGTTTCGGCGTTCTCCGGGAGGAGAATTTGGTCATCGCTTACCTCCTGCCAAAAGTTGGCGGGGGATTGTGCCGAAACTAAGGCAGTGAAAAAGAATGCCAGACAAGTAGGGAAAAAAGTTCTCATTGATGAATTATGTTTTGAAAAGAAAATCTGGATGTAAGTAGTCAGGTTTTGAAAGGGTTCGCAAGTTTGCGTGAGCGCTGATTGACTTGCAAATTTACGATTAGCTGATTGGTTATTGAAACAGAGTATGAGATAGTTTGGTTGCCCAAGAGACATTAGGCTTTACATTGGGGTAAACCCGGGCAGTGTTGCCCACTGATGAGAGGAAAAAATAAAATGCCAACCCGATGTTGGGCTGAATGCTGTGAACTGCCGGATTAGCCGGTCACTATATTCCGGCCTATGCTTTCGTAATGGAATCCGCGCTCCAGCATGAGGTCCACATCGTAAAGGTTGCGGCCGTCGAAGATGGCTGGTTTTTTTAGCAGTTGTTTCATCACTTCGAAGCTCGGTGTGCGGAAGACGCTCCACTCTGTGACGATGGCAAGGGCATCTGCCCCGATGAGCGCCTCGTATTGTTCCTGTGCAAAAACAATCTTGTCGCCGAAGAGGGCTTTCACGTTAGGCATGGCTTCGGGGTCGTAGGCTTTTACTGCCGCTCCGGCCTCCAGCAGGTCTTCGATGAGGTAAAGAGCGGGGGCTTCCCGAATGTCGTCGGTGTTGGGTTTGAATGCCAGCCCCCACAGGGCGATGGTCTTGCCGCTGAGGTCACCGCCGAACCAAGCCTTTATTTTCTCGGTGAGGCGGTGTTTTTGGAGGCTGTTAACATTCATCACCGATTTGAGAATCTTGAAATCGTAGCCATTTTCTTCGGCTGTCATGGCGAGAGCTTGCACGTCTTTCGGAAAACATGACCCACCGTACCCAACGCCGGGGAATAGGAAGCGCTTACCGATGCGGGTGTCGCTGCCCATGCCCGTTCGCACCGAATCCACGTTGGCACCAGCTTTTTCGCAGAGATTGGCGATCTCGTTCATAAAACTGATTCGGGTGGCGAGGTAGGAGTTGGCGGCGTACTTCGTCATCTCGGCCGAACGTTCGTCCATCATGTAGATGGGGTTGCCCTGCCGGACAAAAGGCTCGTACAACTGCCGCATCACTTTGCGGGCTTTTTCAGAGCTGGTGCCGATGACCACGCGGTCGGGTTTCAGGAAATCATCTACCGCAACACCTTCCCGCAGAAATTCGGGGTTAGACACGACGTCGAACAAGTCTTCGCTGAGGTTTTT